>NZ_NEIQ01000014.1:0-228256 GCF_002112765.1 Pseudomonas sp. B6(2017)
AGCCGGAGTTGTACTCGGCACCAAGTTCTCGAAATTACCGCCTTCAGCTTTGGTGATGGTGGCTTCGACTTTACCGGCGTCTTTATAGACGTCATCGGCAGGCGCCGGAACGGTCACGGTGCCAGTGGTCTTGCCCGCTTCGATAGTAATCACCGCGCCGTTGCTCAGGGTCACGGTGACCGGAGTACCGGCAGGATTGGTCAGTGTCGCGGTGTAGGTGATCGAGCCACCTTCAGCCACGGTGCCGGTGGCACTCAAGCTCAGCCCAGTATCGTCGATGGTGTCGGTAACCGTGGTCACCGCTTTGTCGGGGTTGGCAACCAGGTTCTCGAAGTTGCCGCCATCGGCCTTGGTGATGCCGACTTCAACCTTGTCGCCATTCTTGTAGACGTCATCGGCTGGTGCCGGGACGTTGATCGAGCCGCTGGACTTGCCCGCCTCGATGGTGATCACCGAGCCGTTGGACAAGGTGATGGTCACCGGGGTCTGCGCCGGGTTGGTCAGGGTTGCGGTGTAGATGATCTGCCCGCCTTCGGTGACACTGGCATCGGCGGTCAGGGTTACCGTGGTGGTGTCGATGGTATCGGTGATCTGGGTCACCGCCGGGTTCGGATCGACAGTGACCTGCAGGCCACCGCCGCCGGTGGTGCCGGTGACGCTTACGCTGATCTGGCCCGGGTCGATATAGACGTTGTCCTGGGGCGCCATGGGCACCTGTACGGTCCCGGTCAGCTGGCCGGCGCTGATCACGATGACCGCGCCATTGGACAGGGTGACGCTCAGGTCAGTCAGCGGAGCCTGGGTCACGGTGGCGGTGTAGACCAGGGTGCCACCGGCTTCGGTGATGGTCGGGGTGGCGTTGAGGGTCAGGGTGGCCGGACGCAGGCTATCGCTGCCGCTGCCATTGGTGGTGCCATTGCTGTTGGCCAGGCCGCCAAAGTTGTTGTCCAGGGCCGAAGTGGCCCGGCCCAGGCCGGCGGTTGGGAAGCCGATGGTGGGGTCTACCCGGCCGGCGGTTTCCTGCAATTGGACGAAGCTATGGCCGCCCCCGGCATTGCCCCCGGTACCGGCAGCGGTCGGGCCGGCGGCAGTGGCTTCAAGGTCGGTGGTCGGGTCGACGCCGGCGGCGATGGCCTGCTGCAGTTCTTCGACCGAAGGCGCGGCTTGCGCGGCGGCCTGGGCCAGGTCGGCGCCGGAGTCCGGAGCGGCACCGCTCCATTGAGTGTCACGCCCCAGGTCGAGCGTACGGCCATCGGTCAGCTCCAGGCTGACGGCGCCCGCTGGGCCGGTATCCACCTGGTCGCCCACGAACAGGCGGTCACCCTCGATGAGTACACGCCGGATCCCTTCCGGGGATACCACGAAAACTTGACCGACAATGCTTTTGACGATGGCAACAACACTGCTCATTAAGGACTCTCCGGTGTACCGCTCATTCGACTTCCATGTACCGGCTCGGGCGCTGGCCGCAGCTCAGTCTGGGGGTACATTGCTGTGTATTTGGGAACGGGTAATTGACAGGTGAATTGTCAATATTTTGGCTATATTCTTTCGAAATTAAGTTTATGCCAAACTATTGACCTTATGGGTGCCATCCTAAACAATCGCTCTATTAATGTCACATTGATATTCACGCGGTAACCTGACTTGAAGTATGTGAACCAGTTCTTAGTTTGAACTTTCCGACAGACGGTCGTTGTGGTTGTAGTCATTCGATGTGGTTCCACGTTCTGACGTGAATCTGGACATACCGTCCGAGGAAATTTCTTACCATGCGTTTTCACCTGTTCAAGGCCCTGCCCTTCGCTCTTGCCGCCAGTTTCGTACAGGCGCAGACACTCCCTGAAGCCATGCAGAAAGCACTGGATGTGCACCCGGAAATCCAGGCCGGTGTGAACAGCCGCCTGGCTGCCGATTACCAATTGAAGGCCGCCAAGGGGGGGTACCTGCCCCGTGTCGACATGCTCGCCGGCTATGGCCGTGAAGGCACAGATAACCCCACTACTCGCGCGGGTAGTGGCAGCAATCACTGGGAAAGCATGACCCGTGGTGAGTCAAGTTTACGTCTTCAGCAGATGGTTTTTGACGGTTTTGCCACCTCCAGCGAGGTTGGGCGTCAACAAGCCACCGTCAACTCCCGGGCCTATTCTCTGCTGGGCACCTCCGAGCGCACCGGCCTGACCGTGGCCCAGGTGTACCTGGACGTGTTGACCCGTCGCCAGTTCGTCCAACTGGCCGAAGACAACCTGCGCAACCACGAACGTATCTACGACCAGATCAAGCTGCGTACCCAGCGTGGCGTAGGCAGCGGCGCCGACCTCGACCAGGCCGAAGCTCGCCTGGCCCAGGCCCGCAACAACCTGATCACCGAGCAGACCAACCTGGCCGACGCCCAGACCAACTACCTGAGTGCGGTAGGGGAACTGCCCGACCAGCTGGAGCGTCCTGCCAGCTTCATGGCGATGATGCCGGCCAACCTCGACGAGGCTCGCCGCCAGATGCTGGAGAACAGCCCGATCCTGCGTTCGGCCGAGTCCGATATCGTGGCGGCCGAGAAGCAGTACGAAGCGGCCAAATCGGCGTTCTACCCACGTTTCGATGCGGAGCTGGGACGCACCGCGGACAACGACCTGGACGGCCAGAACGGCCACAACAACGAATGGCAGGCCATGCTGCGCATGCGCTTCAACCTGTTCGCCGGCGGCAGCAACAAGGCTGACCTGGAGTCCAAGGCCTACCAGTCGAACCAGGCCCTGGATATCCGCAACAATGCCCTGCGGGTGCTGAACGAAGAACTGGGCCTGGCCTGGAACGCCATGAACAACGCCAACTCCCAGGTGCCGATCGCCCAGGAATACGTCGATCGCAGTACCGCGGTGCGTACCGCCTACCAGAAGCAGTTCAGCCTGGGCGAGCGTACCTTGCTGGACTTGCTCGACAGTGAAAACGAACTGTTCACCGCTTCCCGTCGCCTGGCCGAGATCAAGAACATTCAGTTATTTACTCAGTATCGAATCAAGGCGACCATTGGCGAGTTGCTCAAGAGCCAGGGAGTGGTCGCACCCATGGCTTCCGTCGTGCAGAACGACGTGAAGCCCAAGGTCCAGCTGCCTGGGATGAATTGAGCTAATTTCATCCTTATAGCCAGCCAAGAGTGTCGAGAGTGGAATCAGAAGTCCGTCGAGTGCAGCTCCATCATGATCCACGCGGTATGCATGACGACCCTTTGCTGGACGGTTTGCTGACCCTCTGCTTCTTGCACCAGAAGCCCGCCAGCGCGGCAATGCTGACCACCGGCCTGCCATTGCCGTCCCAGCGCCTGAGCGCCGCGCTGCTGCCTCGCGCAGCGGCCCGGGCCGGGCTCCAGGGCCGCGTCCTGCGGCGCAAGCTGGAACAGATCCCGAGCATCGCCATGCCCGCCCTGCTGTTGCTCAAGGACGGCCGCAGCGCCGTGCTGCTGGGCTGGCAGGGCGATGACCAGGCGCGGCTGTTGCTCAGCGAGAGCGATGGCGGCGAGGTCTGCGTCAACCGCGAGCTGCTGGCCGACGACTATATCGGGCAGGTGTTCTTCGCCCAGCCCCAGCACAAGTTCGACGTCAACCACGGTTCGCTGATCCCTCGGGCCCGCTCCTGGTTCCGCGATACCCTCAAGCGCTCGCGCTGGCTGTACATCGATGCCGTCGCCGCCAGCCTGCTGATCAACATCATCGCCATGGCCGCGCCGCTGTTCGTGATGAACGTCTACGACCGGGTGGTGCCCAACCAGGCGACCGCGACCCTGTGGATGTTGTCCATCGGCATCATCGGCGCCTATGTCTTCGACCTGATCCTCAAGGGTTTGCGCAGTCTGTGCCTGGACCTTGCCGGGAAGAAGACCGACCTGATCATCTCCGCCACGCTGTTCGAGCGCATCGTCGGCATGGCCATGAAGTACCGTCCACCGCGGGTCGGCAGCTTTGCCCAGAACATCCACGAGTTCCAGAGCCTGCGGGACTTCCTTGCCTCGCTGACCCTTACCAGCCTCATCGACCTGCCCTTCACCCTGCTGATCTTCCTGGTGATCGCCATCCTCGGCGGGCACCTGGTGTGGATCCCGGTGCTGGCCTTCCCCATTGCCCTGGGTATCGGCTATGCGTTGCAGAAACCCCTGGTGGCGACCATGGAAAAGACCATGGCCCTGGGCGCCGAGCGCCAGTCGAGCCTGATCGAGACCCTGGCCGGGCTGGATGCGGTCAAGGTCAACAACGCCGAGAGCGAGCGCCAGTACCAGTGGGAGCAGACCATCGGCACCCTCAGCCGCCTCGAGCTGCGGGTCAAGATGCTCTCCAGCCTGGCGATGAACATCACCCTGCTGATCCAGCAACTGGCCGGGGTGGTGATGATCATCTTCGGCGTATACCAGATCATCGACGGCAACCTCAGCATGGGCGGTCTGATCGCCTGCTACATGCTCAGCGGCCGGGCCCTGAGCCCGCTGGCTTCGCTGTCCGGCCTGCTGACCCGCTACCAGCAGGCCCGCGTCACCATGACCTCGGTGGACCAGATGATGGAGCTGCCCCAGGAGCGCAACTTCGGCGAGCGTCCGCTGAGCCGTAGCGTGCTGCAGGGCGCCATCGAATGCCGGCAGCTGAACTTCACCTACCCGGGCCAGCAGAGTCCGGCGCTGAAGAACATCAACCTGGTGATCAAGCCGGGCGAGAAGATCGGCATCATCGGCCGCAGCGGCTCGGGCAAGAGCTCCCTGGCCAAGTTGCTGGTGGGCCTCTACCAGCCGGACTCCGGAGCCTTGCTGGTGGACGGCGTGGACATCCGCCAGATCGACGTCAGCGAGCTGCGCCACAACATCGGCTACGTGCCCCAGGACATCCAGCTGCTGGCCGGCAGCCTGCGCGACAACCTGACTTCCGGCGCCCGCTACGTCGAGGACGAGCTGGTGCTGCAGGCCGCCGAGCTGGCGGGGGTCCACGAATTCGCCCGCCTGCATCCCCAGGGGTACGAGCTGCAAGTTGGCGAGCGCGGGCAGAACCTGTCCGGCGGCCAGCGGCAGAACGTCGCCCTGGCCCGCGCCCTGTTGCTCAACCCGCAGATCCTGCTGCTCGACGAGCCCACCAGCGCCATGGACAACACCGGTGAGGAGCGCTTGAAACAGCGCCTGGAAGCGGTGGTGCAGACCAAGACCGTGGTCCTGGTGACCCACCGGGCCTCGCTGTTGTCGTTGGTCGACCGGCTGCTGGTGGTCGACCGTGGGCAGATCCTGGCCGATGGTCCGAAGGCAGTGGTCATGGAAGCGTTGAAGAAGGGGCAGATCAGTGTTGCTTAAGCCGCAAATCAGGGACTCGATCCGCCGTTACTTCAAGGGCAGCGATTCCCTCCAGGGGCAGCCGCTGCCCGAGGTCAACAAGGCTCTGATCGAAGATACGCCACGGGTCATCCGCCTGACCATCTGGGGCATCATCGCCTTCTTCCTGTTCATGCTGCTGTGGGCCAACTTCGCGGTGATCGACGAAGTGACCAAGGGCGAGGGCAAGGCGATTCCTTCCTCCAAGGTGCAGAAGATCCAGAACCTTGAAGGCGGGATCGTTGCCGAGCTGTACGTCAAGGAAGGCCAGGTGGTAGAGGCCGGCGCGCCGCTGATCCGCCTGGACGACACGCGCTTCCAGTCCAACGTCGGCGAAACCGAGACCGTGCGCCTGTCCATGCTGCTGCGGGTCGAGCGCCTGAGCGCCGAGGTGGAGGAGCGTCCGCTGAACTTCCCCGAGGACGCGCTGCGGGATGCCCCGGGCCAGGCGGCCAGCGAGAAGTCCCTGTACGAGAGCCGGCGCCAGCAGCTGCATGACGAGATCGGTGGCATGCAAGAGCAACTGATCCAGAAGCAGCAGGAGCTGCGCGAGTTCAACTCCAAGCAGGCGCAGTACCGCCAGCAACTGGGCCTGCAACGCCAGGAAATCAACATGTCCGAGCCGCTGGTGGCCCAGGGCGCGGTGTCGCCGGTGGAAGTGCTGCGGCTCAAGCGGGCCGAGGTCGAGACCCGTGGCCAGCTGGACGCCACCACCCTGGCGATTCCCCGCGCCGAGTCGGCGATCAAGGAAGTGCAGCGCAAGATCGACGAAACCCGCGGCAAGTTCCGCAGCGAGGCCCTGACCCAGCTCAACGAGGCCCGCACCGAACTGAACAAGGCCAGCGCCACCGGCAAGGCCCTGGAGGACCGGGTCAGCCGGACCATGGTCACAACACCGGTGCGCGGCATCGTCAAGCAGTTGATGGTCAACACCATCGGCGGGGTGATCCAGCCGGGCAGCGACATGGTGGAGATCGTGCCGCTGGACGACACCTTGCTGGTGGAAGCCAAGATCCGTCCCCAGGACATCGCCTTCCTGCATCCGGGGCAAGAAGCGATCGTCAAGTTCAGCGCCTATGACTACACCATCTACGGCGGCCTCAAGGCCCGCCTGGAGCAGATCGGCGCCGACACCATCACCGACGAAGACAAGAAGACCACCTACTACATGATCAAGCTGCGCACCGAGCGCAGCCACCTGGGCAGTGACGACAAGCCGCTGCTGATCATCCCCGGGATGGTGGCCTCGGTGGACATCATCACCGGCAAGAAGAGCATCCTCAGCTACCTGCTCAAGCCGATCATCCGCGCCCGCGCCGAAGCCCTGCACGAACGCTGATCCCTACCCTGCGCCATGCTCGTTCGCCGGACGGCCTTTCGGGGCCGTCTGTCCCGGCAAGCCGTGGCGTGGGTTGGTCCCGCTCAGGATCGCGACCCGCAATCCTGCTAGGATTGCGTTCCAGTCATCATCGATCAGTCATGAGTGCTCAGAATGCAACTTCCGGACATGAATCTCCTGGTGGCCCTCGACATCCTGCTGGACGAGGGCAGCGTGGTGGGCGCCGCGCGCCGCATGAACCTCAGCCCGGCGGCCATGAGCCGGACCCTGACGCGAATCCGCGAAGCCCTGGGCGATCCGGTGCTGGTGCGCGCCGGGCGCGGCCTGGTGCCGACGTCCAAGGCCCTGGAGCTGCGGGCCCAGGTGCATGAGCTGGTGGAGCAGGCGGCACTGGTGTTCCGTTCGGCGGACACCATCGATCTCGCTTCGCTGCAGCGGCGCTTCAGCGTGCGTGCCAACGACTTCTTCGTCGGTGTCTACGGTGGTCGCCTGATCGATATCCTCGAGCGTCAGGCGCCGCTGTGCGAGCTGCGCTTCGTCCCCGTAGGCGATGGTGACGACGAGGCCCTGCGCGAAGGGCGGATCGACCTGCGCATCAGCAATACCCGGCCCCTGAGCCCGGAAGTGAAGGTGCAGAACCTGTTCACCACCAACTTCGTCGGCCTGGTGCGTGAAGACCATCCGTTGCTGGCCGAAGAGATCACCGCCGAGCGGTTTGCCGCCTATCCCCACATCAGCATGTCCCGGCGCGGCATCGCCCGTGGCCCGATCGACGCAGCGCTGGCCGAACTGGGGCTCAAGCGCCGGGTACCGATGATCGCCCCGGGCTTCCACGCCGCGATGTTCATGCTGCCGGACTCGGACCTGATCCTGCCGGTGCCCAAGGAGTCCCAACTCAGCGTTCGGCGCCTGGGCCTGCGGCTGCGCTCCTTCGTACTGCCGATCCCCCTGCCGACCCTGATCCTCAACCAGTCCTGGCATCCGCGAGATGACAAGGACCAGGCCCACAAGTGGTTTCGCGAGGTGGTCCGCACCTGCTGCCACGAGACCTGGAAGCAAGCCCAGCAGGGATCCTGACGCAGGGGCGCCGATCATTGCGTTTGGTGCATTTATTAAGTTCCGATAAGTCAGTTTTCGTCAGTACTGGCTGTTCATAAACTGCTCTGGTATTTCTTTATCTGGAGCAGTACGTCCATGAGTTTCCTCGCTGTCGCTGCGCCTGCTTCGGTCGAAGCCGCCAGCAAGCCGGCGGCCCCCCCTGCGCAAGCCTTTGGGCTGCGGATTGTCATCGGGCTGGTGGGTGTGTTGTTGGCGGTGCTGGTCTCCGGCCTCAACGAGATGGTGACCAAGATCGCCCTGGCGGATATCCGCGGCGCGCTGTTCATCGGCTATGACGAAGGCACCTGGCTGGTGGCCTGCTACACCGCCACCTCGGTGGCTGCCATGGCGTTCGCGCCATGGTGTTCGGTGACCTTTTCCCTGCGGCGCTTCACCCTCTGTGCCATCGCGCTGTTCACCCTGCTGGGGATCTTGTGTCCCTTCGCCCCCAACTACGAAAGCCTGTTGCTCCTGCGGACCCTGCAAGGCCTGGCTGGTGGCGCCTTGCCGCCGATGCTGATGACCGTGGCCCTGCGTTTCCTGCCGGCCAACGTCAAGCTCTACGGCCTGGCCAGCTATGCCCTGACCGCCACCTTCGGCCCGAGCCTGGGCACGCCGCTGGCGGCGCTGTGGACCGAGTACGTGGGCTGGCGCTGGGCCTTCTGGCAGGTGGTGGGGCCTTGCTTGCTGGCCATGGCGGCGGTCGCCTACGGCCTGCCCCAGGACCCGCTGCGCCTGGAGCGTTTCAAGCAATTCAACTGGCGCGGCCTGCTGCTGGGCTTCCCGGCGATCTGCATGCTGGTGATCGGCATCTTGCAGGGCAATCGCCTGGACTGGTTCGAGTCGTCATTGATCACCCTGTTGCTCGGTGGCGGCCTGATCCTGCTGGTGTTGTTCATGATCAATGAATGGTCGCAGCCGATTCCCTTCTTCAAGCTGCAGATGCTGGGCATCCGCAACCTGTCGTTCTCCCTGCTGACCCTGGCCGGGGTGCTGGTGGTGCTCACCGCGGTGATCATCATCCCGTCTTCCTTCCTGGCCCAGGTCCAGGGCTACCGGCCGTTGCAGACGGCGCCGGTGATGCTGGTGATGGCCTTGCCGCAACTGATTGCGCTGCCGCTGGTGGCGGCCTTGTGCAACCTGCGCTGGGTCGACTGCCGCTGGGTGCTGGGGATCGGCCTGGGCATGCTGACCCTGTCGTGCCTGGGGGGCACGCACCTGACCTCGGCCTGGATCCGCGATGATTTCTATGTGCTGCAACTGCTGCAGATCTTCGGCCAGCCGATGGCGGTGCTGCCCTTGCTGATGCTCGCCACGGGCAGCATCGCACCGGTGGAAGGGCCTTTCGCATCGTCCTGGTTCAACACGGTCAAGGGCCTGGCGGCGGTGGTCGCCACTGGGGTCCTGGACGCGCTGACCACGCACCGCCTGCATGTGCACTCCACCATGCTGGTGGACAGCCTGGGCAACTCGCCCCTGGTGGACGACCGGGTGCCCGGCCTGGCCGCGCGCCTGCACCAGCAGGCGGTGGTCCTGACCTGTGCCGACCTCTTTTTGTGCATGGCAGGGGTGGCCGCTGCGCTGATCCTGCTGATTTTCTGGCTGCCGACGCGGATGTATCCGCCGCGTGCGCCTGTTTGAACGCTGATTGATACGGAAGAATTCCCATGACTATTGCAAGCAAAGACAAGATCGCCATCGCGGTGGCGGCGGTAGCGGCCCTCGGCGTGCTGGCCTACCTGGTGGCGCCGGGGCTGTTCGGCCGCTCCGGCGAGCAGAGCACCAACGATGCCTTCATCGTCGCCGACTACACCCTGGTGGCGCCCCGCGTGGCGGGGTTCATCAAGGAGGTGCTGGTGGAAGACAACCAGCAGGTCAAGGCCGGGCAACTGCTGGCGCTGATCGATGATCGCGACCTGCGGGCCGCGGCCCAGGCGGCGGACGCCGAGACCCTGGTGGCCAAGGCGCAATTGCAGAACGCCCGGGCGACCCTGGACCGCCAGAGCTCGGTGATCGCCCAGGCCCAGGCCGCGGTGGTGGCTGCCCGGGCCGAGATGGATTTCGCCCAGCATGAGCTCAATCGCTACAACCACCTGGCCGGGGTCGGCGCCGGCACCGTGCAGAACGCCCAGCAAGCACGTACCCGCATCGACCAGGCCAGCGCCCGGCTGGCGACGACCACGGCGGCCCTGGCGGCGGAACGCAAGCAGGTGGAAGTCCTCACCGCCCAGCGCGATGCCGCCGAAGGTGGCCTGAAACGGGCCCAGGCGGCCCTGGAAATGGCCAGCTACGAGCTGTCCTACACCCGCATCGTCGCCCCGGTCGACGGCATGGTCGGCGAGCGCGCGGTGCGGGTCGGTGCCTACGTCACCCCCGGCAGCAAGATCCTCGCCGTAGTGCCGCTGCAACAGGCCTATGTCGTGGCCAATTTCCAGGAAACCCAGCTCGCTGCCATGCGTGCCGGGCAAGTGGCCGAGGTGCGTGTCGACAGCCTCGGCGGCGAGACCCTGCATGGCCGTGTCGAAAGCCTGGCCCCGGCCACTGGCGTGACCTTCGCCGCGGTGAAGCCGGACAACGCCACGGGCAACTTCACCAAGGTGGTGCAGCGCATCCCGGTGAAGATTCTCCTGGACCCCAACCAGGCAATGGCCGAGCGCCTGCGTGTGGGCATGTCGGTGGAAGCCAGCGTCGATACCCGCAGCTCCGCCACCAGCGCCCGTGAGGTGACCCAGCGATGAGCCTTGAATACAGCAGCCACGGGGCCCGTACTCTGCTGGCAGTGAGCTTGTTGGCACTGGCCGCGTGCACTGTCGGCCCGGATTTCCAGCGGCCCCAAGCCACCCAGCTCCAGGCCTGGCCGACGCCGGCACAGGCCGCCGACAGCCAGGCGGTGGACAGCGCCCTGCAAGAGCGCTGGTGGGAAGTGTTCGCCGATGCGCAACTGTCGGCCCTGAGCCGTCGGGCCCTGGCCGACAACCTCGACTTGCAACTGGCCACCAGTCGCTTGCAGCAGAGCCGGGCAGCGCGCCAGGTGATCACCGCCCAACGCTATCCCGGCACTGCCGCCAATGGCGGCTATGGACGCAAGCGCAACAGCGCCGAAGGCCTGAACGACCCCTCCGGGCACCAGGGCAAGTCCGACTTCAACCTCTGGGAGGCCGGCTTCTCGGCCTCCTGGGAGCTGGATTTCTGGGGCCGCGTGCGGCGCGAGACCGAGGCCGCCGATGCCAGCCTGGAGGTGGCGGAAAATGACCGGCGCGTAGTGTTGCTGTCGGTGCTGGCGGAAACCGCCCAGGACTACATCCAATTACGCAGCGTACAAAGCACCCGGGCCGTCACCGAGCAGAACCTGGAGGTTGCGCGCCACAGCCTGAAGCTTTCGCAATTGCGCCTGGCCGACGGGGTGGCCACCGACCTGGACGTGGCCGAGGCCGCGGCCCAGGTCGCCACCATCGAGGCGCGCCTGCCGGAGTTGCAGCAGCGCCAGGCGCAGTTGATCAATGCCCTGAGCCTGCTGTTGGGCGAGCCGCCCCAGGCCTTGCAGAAGGAGTTGGCCAGCGATGCACCAGTGCCGCAGCCACCGGTGCGGTTGGCGATCGGCCTGCCTTCGCAACTGGCCGAGCGCCGTCCAGACATCCGCCAGGCCGAGGCGCGGTTGCATGCGGCCACGGCCAGCATCGGCGTGGCCAAGGGGGATTTCTATCCGCGCATCACCCTGTCCGGCAACTTCGGCTCCCAGGCCATGCAGTTGGCGGACTTCGGCTCCTGGAACTCCCGGCAGTACAGCTTCGGCCCGCAGTTCAGCCTGCCGCTGTTCGACGGCGGTCGCCTGCGCGGCGTGCTCAAGCTGCGTGAAGCCCAGCAGCAGGAAGCGGCGGTGGCCTACCAGCAGACCGTGCTGCGGGCCTGGCATGAAATCGACGACCAGCTGACTCGCTACAACGCCAGCCAACTGCGGCGCGACAGCCTCGCCGAGGCGGTGCGGCAGAACCAGATCGCCCTGCGTACCGCGCAGCAGCAGTACATCGAGGGGGTGGTGGACTTCGTCAACGTCCTGACCGTGCAGGGCGCCTTGCTGGCCACCCAGGAACAGCTGGTGGAAAGCTCCGCCGGGGTATCCCTGGCCATGGTCGGTTTGTACAAGGCCCTGGGCGGTGGCTGGGAGTCGGTGTATCCGCTGGCTAGCCAGGGTTCTGCAGGAACACCACGTAGCCTTTGAACCAGGGGCTGTCGCGCAGCGCCTGGGGTTCTTGCCAGGCGCCACCCTGGATCAACCCGACCTTGTAGGGCAGGCCCATGCGGTCCAGGCGTGGCAGGTAGGCGCCATAGTTGGCGATGCTGTGGCGGCCCTGGTAGGTCTGCACCACCACTTCGTCCACCACGCCCTTGAGCTGGCCGATGGCTTGCGGGTCGGCGTTGCTGCCCCAGTCCATCAGGCCGGTGATGCTCAGGCGGTACTGCGCCGGCAGGCGCTGGCGCAGGTCCCGCAGGAACTGCCCGTAGCGCTCCAGGTCACGGGTGCCGCTGTCGAAGTCGATCTGGATACCCACCACCCGGGTGCCGCTGTTCTGCCAGCGCTGCATCTGGCCCAGCAACTGCTGGTAGACCTTCTCCGGCCAGGCCAGGGTGTGGGCGCGATACACCACCCACACCTGTTCCTGGCGCAGTCGCGACACCGGCAGGCCCTGGGCGATGAGCTCGACACCCCGTGCCGGCTGGCGCCGTGAACGGCTGACCTGGCCCTGGAGGATGTACAGGGTCCTGGCCTGGGCCAGCACCGGTTGGGTCTTGACGCCGCTCCACAGCCAGAAGGCATCGTGGTCGGCGGCATCCACCGCTGCGGCCGCCGGATTCGTCCAGCACAGCCACAGCGGCAGCAGGCAGCAGCCCAGGTATTTCCTCACCAGTAGTAACGCAGCGACTGGGCCCACTGGGTGTCCCCCAGCTTGGTCTTCAACTGGCGGAACCAGGCCTTGCGTACCTCTGGCTCCACGCCCTGGCCGCCACAGCGGTTGTTGCCGGAGGAGGCGTAGCAGTAGATCCCCCGGTACAGGGCGAAGGCCCGCTCATCGCGGCTGGCCTTGGGGTTGTCGATCACCTTGCGGTAGCTGTCGAGCCGCGAGTAGGTGCTGCCCGGGAACTGGTCCGGGGTGCCGCCCAGGCGCTCGGCCTCGGGCTTGGTATCCAGGGGCATCTGGTCGAAGTTGTTCAGCCGTATGAACTCCGCCAGGCACAACAGGCCAGCGGGGGACTTGGGGTCTTTCTGCAAGGTCGCCGCGGTTTCGGCAATGCCCGGGCATGTGTAG
The DNA here is from genome assembly GCF_002112765.1 of Pseudomonas sp. B6(2017). Taxonomy (NCBI): domain Bacteria; kingdom Pseudomonadati; phylum Pseudomonadota; class Gammaproteobacteria; order Pseudomonadales; family Pseudomonadaceae; genus Pseudomonas; species Pseudomonas sp. B6(2017). The sequence goes on from NZ_NEIQ01000014.1 coordinate 13,082, forward strand.
TTGGCGCTCTCGCCCGCCTCGCCCTGGCCATTCCAGTTGAACACCTGCAGCGAAGGGCCGTCGGCGTAGATGTAGCCCAGGTAGTTGCCGATGTTGTCGTTGGACAGGACGCCCTTGCCCTGGCTCGTATCCAGGCCCTGGTTGACGCTGTGCAAGTCTTCGCTGAAGGCGGCGTACCGGCCACGGGTCAGGCTCTTGTACAGCAGGACGAAGTACGCGGTGTTGCGTTCCTCGAGCGAATCGGCCTGGCGAGCTTGCTGGCGCAGTAGCTCGGGCGAGGCCACGTGGCGCAGGAGGATGGCGCGCACCTGGGCGGACTCGATCGGCGAGTCGGCGGCGAACACCTTGGCCAGTTCGCCGCTGCGTTCGTAGGTGTAGGCCAGGGCCAGTTCCAGTTGTTCGCGTTGCAACGGTTGCTTGGCCAGGGGCAGCAGTTGCAGCCACAGCTGCGTTGCGCCCTTCCAGTCTTGCTGGGCCTGCATGGCCATGCCGCGCAGGGTCTGCTGGCTGAAGGCCAGGTAGTCCAGTTGGGCCGGAATCTGCGTCGGCAATTGCTTGAGCGCTGTTGCAGGTTGCTGCTCGACAAACAAGGTGAAGGCCGCTTGCAGATAGTCGTACAAGGCCGGTTGCTCGCTGAACAGGGCCTTGTGTTGCGTTAAGGCTTCGCGGGTCAGCCTGGACGATGGATCTTTGCGCATGTCCATCAGGTCCCGGACCGCCAGCAGCAGCGGAACCCGGATATCGGCATCGGGATTGTCCAGCAGCTTGTAGTCGATCTCCGCCACCAGGTCGTCCTGGCGCTTGTCGTCGGAGTTGTCCGATCTCCGGGTCAGTTGCTGGCCGTAGTCATCGGCCAGGGCCCGGGTATCGCCTTGCAGCCAGTGCACACGGCGGATCAGCCCCTGGGCGGACACAGCATAGAGCCCCTGTGGATAAGTTTTCAGGTAGGCATCGAAGCCTGCCCCGGCTTGTTGCAGCGCCGACTTATCCACAAGCTTGAGGTTGACCGTGCCCCATTCGTCCAGCGCGCTCTGCTGGGCCTGGTTGAGAGCGGTGCGCGCCAGCATGTAGGTGGCCGTCTCGGCCAGCCAGGGCAGGGCGTTGTCCTTGAGGCTGGTGAAGCCCCTGGTCGCGTCATCGAAGTGACCGTCATAGAACTGGACGCTCGCCTGCAGATAGCTGGCCAGGTCGCGAGCCGGGGCAGAAGCCAGGTTTGCCGGCAGAAGGTCGGCCAGCGGGTTGGCTTCCCAGGAACAGGCTCCCAGCAGTTTGATCCGGGCCTGGGCCAGGGCCTGGCGGTCAGCGGGACTCAGTTGCGGGTTGTCCAGTTGAGCGACGAAGGCCAGGGCGCTGGCGTCCGAGTTGCTGCGGCAGCGGCTGCCTTCGCCCTCGATGAAGTTGTCCCCGGCGGCCTTCTGGTTGTCGCGGGAGATGCCCAGGGCCTGCAGCCGGCTGTTGAGCTCGGTGGCAGCGGGAGACAGGCTTGCCTTGGCGCTGTCGCCGTCGTGCTCGTCCGCCGGGTCCAGTGGCCGCAAGCGGTACGTCGGGAAGGGCACGGGGCCGAAACCCAGGCTCAGGTCATCTTTGGTCAGCGCGCGGGGCACCAGCGCCAGGCTGCCCTGGTCGGCCATCAACAGGCGCAGGTTGACCCGGCTGTCGTTGCCTGGGCTGAGGAAGGGCAGGTTGCTGCAGCCGTCCAGTCGGTGGGAGTAGAGCTTCCAGGTCGGTGCACAGAAGTCGTCGGAGCTGGCCTGGGCCTGGCCGGCACAGAGAGTGGCCAGGAGCAATGACGAGAAGAGAGCGATGCGCATGAATTGTCCCTAATTCAGGAGGCCATCAGGACAAGCCTTCAGCTGTTGATGAGTGAGGCGGACGGCCCGTTGCGCGGATTATATGGCCATCCGCCCGGTTCTGCTGTGCGCCGATCGACAGCGCGGCTGCGCGCGTAGCGAAGGCGGGTGATGAATCGAGGTGCGTGCAACTGTAGGTCACGGGCAAGCCACGTCACGCTGTTCACTTAAGCAAGGTGATCCCCTGTAGGAGCAGCCGGTCGATGCTCGCTTGTTCGCGAGGGTCGCTACCGGTAGCGCGTGTCTACTGGATAGGCGCAAGGCCCTGAAGTCCATCGCCGGCAAGCCTCGCTCCTACAAGCTCCTTGACTGATCGGCATTACGCACAAGCCCCGGGGGTTCTGGCCTACAATCAGCGCGTCATGGCTCCGGGCGGGAGCGCAGATCTATCGGCAGAGGGTGGTGATGGGCGTACCGAGTACCGAGCAAACGGCCAAGCAGCGGTATCGCCAGGCTGTCACGCATTCGCAGCCCCTGGCGCAATTGCTTCGTGAACCCTGGCTGGTGCCGCTGCTGTTGCTGGCCCTGGCCTTGCGTTTCTACGAGCTGACGGCGGCGGCGATCTGGGGCGACGAGGGATCCAGTGTTTTGTTGGCCCAGTTCCCGCTGGCGGGCATCTGGAGCCACGCCGCCTACGATGTCCATCCGCCGCTGTATTTCCTCCTGCTGCATGGCTGGATCGGCCTGTTCGGCGATTCGATCCTGTCGATTCGCCTGATGAGTGCGTTGCCTGGGGCGCTCGCGGTATTCCTCGGGACCTGGTTGATGCACCTGGTGGCCGGCCGGCGGGCCACGCTGCTGGCCTGCCTGCTGCTGGCGCTGCTGCCTACCGCCGTGCGCTACAGCCAGGAAGTGCGCATGTATTCGCTGCTGGGGGTGTGGCTGCTGGGAGCGACCCTGGCCCTGGTCTACTGGGTGCGGGCGCCACATCGCCGCCGCTACCTGGTGATCTACGCGTTGCTGATGGCGGCCGGTTTCTATACCCACTACTTCACGGCGTTCTGCGTGGTCTCGCACTGGCTCTACCTGGCCCTGGCCCGGCCCCAGGAAGAAACGGCCCGGCATTTCCTGCGGCGCCGGAGCTGGTGGTGGGCCAACGTCGTCATCGTGCTGCTGTTCCTGCCCTGGCTGCCGGGGCTGGTGGACCTGCTGCTGCACATGGATGAATTGAAGGCCGGCGGCGATGTCGGCTGGGAGCCACCGGTCACCCTGCGTTCATTGCCTTCGATGATCTGGCAACTGCTGGCCCAGGACGATGGCGAAGGCATGCCCTGGTGGTTGTTCGTCAGCCTGCCAGCATTGCTGGCGGCGGTGCTGGCCTACCTGCTTTGCAGCGATCGCAGCCGGTCCCGCCTGGCTACCTTGCTGGTGATCTACAGCGTCTTGCCTCTTTTGCTGGTGTTCGCGGTGTCGTTCATCTCCCCGGTGTTCATCGAGCGCTACCTGACGGTGCCAGCCCTCGGGCTGCCGTTGTGCCTGGCCCTGGCCGTCGACCGGCTGGCGCAACGCTTCAAGATCCTGGCCGTGGCGCTGCTGCTGGTGGTGCTGGCGGTGTTCGCAGTGGGCCTGAAGAACAACTACACCGTGGATGCCGACGACCAGTTCAACAACATGGTCGAGTACATGAATCGCCATACCCTGCCTGGCGACCAGGTGGTGCTGGGCGATATGTTCTGGTACCTGACCTGGGGTTACTACGACCGCAGCCATACCGCTCCGCGGCTGTTCACGCCGCCTGGCGCGGCAGGCGTGTCGACCCGGCCCAACCGCTATGGCTTCGGCACCCTGATCGATGAAAACGCCGAGGTCAGCCTCGATCGCCTGGACGACCTGCCGCCGGGCAATGGCCGGGTCTGGCTGGTGATGAGCCGGGTCGATCCGGACGAATTCCCGGTGATTCCAGCTCATTGGCGCAAGCTCGACCAACATGCCGGCGGCGACACCCAGGCCGTGCTCTATGAAACCTGCGGCTGGGCTTGCCCGGGGCGCTGAGCAGGCGCTCTCCCGGCCTGTGGATAACGCCGGCTCGCCGCGAGTGTCCGGGATCACCGTTGGGAAGTTGTTCCGGCACCTGGCCGCACCCGGCCTAGACTTGCATCAGGGAGTCACAGTCCTGTCCCCGTGGCCGGGCACCGAGGTGCATCATGCGTATGGCGAGAACCGTGCAACACAGTCTGGAGCAAGCCCACTGCCAGTTCGACCTGGTAACCCATCCCCATTCGGCCAGCAGCCTGGAAACGGCTCGGGTGGCGGGAGTGCCGGCGGAGCGCCTGGCCAAGTCGGTGATCCTCGACGACCAGCACGGGCGCTACCTGATGGCGGTGCTGCCGGCCAGCCGCCACCTGGACCTGGGCAAGGTACGCGGCAGCGACCAGTGGCGAGTCACCCGGGAAAGCACCCTGGCGTACCTGTTCAACGACTGCGAGCGTGGCGCGGTGCCGGCCCTGGGCGAGTCCTACGGGCTGGACGTGGTCATCGACCCATTGCTGACCCGCCAGAAGGACATCTACCTGGAGGCCGGAAACCACCACAGCCTGGTGCACATGAGCATGGCCGAATACCTGCGGATGGTGCCCAATGCCGAGGTCTGCGAAGTCTGTCACTGATCAGGAGCCCTACCATGGAATCACCGACCCACACCCTGCCAGCGCTGTTCAAGCAACTGGGGCTGGCCGATGACCCGGTGAGCATCGAACGCTTCATCACCACCCATTCCCCGCTGAAACCGGAACTGCACCTGGCGGATGCGTTTTTCTGGAGCAAGAGCCAGGCGGATTTTTTACGTGATGAAATCCTCGACGATGCCGACTGGGCCGAGGTGGTGGACCAACTGGATGTGTTGTTGAGGAAGGGACGGGGAGGAGGATGAGCTGTGGTTGTTGGGAGCGATAATTTAGACCAGAATCATGACCTGAATTGAGGTCATGAAAATGCAAAGTATCCTGGCTGACAAAGCCGTCAGCGTATCTGAATTGAAGAAGAATCCTTCAGCGGTATTGAACGGCGCTCAAGGTGGCCCGGTGGCTGTGTTGAACCACAACCGGGTCATGGGCTACATGATTCCTGCCGAAGTTTTCGAAGCGTTGATGGAGCGTTTGGACGATCTGGAACTGGCCGAGATCGTTCGGGCGCGCAGTCAGGAGACTCCCGTCCCGGTCAGTCTGGATGACTTATAAACTCGAGTTCCTGCCTTCGGCGCTCAGGAGTGGAACAAGCTGGGCCATACGCTTCGCGAGCAATTCAAGAAGAAGCTCGCGCAACGGCTGCAAATGCCCCAAGTCCCCGCAGATGCCCTGTACGGTTTACCCGAATGCTACAAGATCAAGCTCAAGGCCTCGGGTTATCGGCTGGTCTATAAGGTTATCGAGCAGCGCGTTGTGGTGGCTGTTGTCGCAGTTGGTAAGCGCGAGCGCGGGGCTGTTTACGAGCAAGCCAGGAAGCGTTGAAGCGCATTCGGAACCTGTCCTGGGTATTTGTTACAAAACTTGACTGAAAATATTCGTTGATGTCATATTGATAGTTAGCAAACTATCAGTATGCGAACAGTCTTGTGCCCAAATCCCTTGAATCTCTTCACATGAACATCAGCAGTGGCATGGTGGTCGCGGCGCGGCATTGGCGTCGGATCTGCCAGAACACCCTGATCAACTTCGGGGTCTCCGAAGCCTGCGCAGTGCCCCTGTTGATGATCGGGCGGCTGGGCGAGGGCGTGCGCCAGGTCGCTGTGGCCCAGGCCGCAGGCATGGAAAGCCCGTCCCTGGTGCGCCTGCTGGACCAGCTATGCACCGCCGGTTATGTCTGCCGCAGCGAAGACCCCCATGACCGCCGGGCCAAGTGCCTGAGCCTGACCGACAGCGGTCGCGAGTTGGTGCAGGCAGTGGAGGGCGAACTGGTGCGCCTGCGTCACGAAGTCCTGGCGGGCATCAGTGCCCAGGATCTGGAAGCGGCCTTGCGGGTGATCCAGGCCTTCGAATCCGCCAACCACTCGCCGGTGCAGCCATCTTGAAAGGATTCTTTACCGGTGTGCCTCCCGCGCGGGACTGGTTCTACGGCGTGCGCACCTTCGCCGCATCGATGATCGCCCTGTACATCGCCATGCTGATGCAGATGCCCCGTCCCTATTGGGCCATGGCCACGGTGTACATCGTCTCCAGCCCGTTCGTCGGCCCTACCAGTTCCAAGGCGCTGTACCGCGCCATCGGTACCCTCCTTGGCGCCTCGGCCGCGGTGCTGTTGGTACCGATGTTCGTGCAGAGCCCCTACCTGCTGGTGGTGATCATCGCGCTGTGGACCGGCATCCTGCTGTTCCTGTCCATGCACCTGCGCACCGCCAACAACTACGCGCTGATGCTGGCCGGCTACACCTTGCCGATGATCGCCCTGCCGGTGGTGGACAACCCCCTGGCCGTGTGGGACGTGGCGCAAGCGCGAACCGAGGAAATCTTCCTCGGCATCATCTGCGCGGCGGTGGTCGGCAGCATGTTCTGGCCCCGGCGCCTGGCCCCGGTATTCGTCGGATCGGCGGGCAAGTGGTTCGCCGATGCCGCGACCTACAGCCGGCGCTTCCTCACCCGCAATGTGCAGCCCGAGGAAGTCAGTGCCCTGCGCGCCTCGATGGTGGCGACCTTCAACACCCTGGAAATGATGATCGGCCAGTTGCCCCATGAAGGCGCGCGGCCGCAGACGGTGCGCAACACCAAGGAACTGCGTGGGCGGATGATCCACCTGCTGCCGGTGGTGGACGCCCTGGACGACGCCCTGTCTGCCCTGGAGCGCCGGGCGCCGGAGCTGGCCGAACGCTTCGCGCCCTTGCTGGCCAAGGCCGACGAGTGGCTGGAAAGTACCGCCCAGGATGCCTCGACGCAGCGCTGGCAAGCCCTGCGCGGCGAGCTCGAAGCCCTGCAACCCGATGCCCGGGCCCTGGACGACCGGAGCCAGTTGCTGTTCTCCAATACCCTGTACCGCCTGGGCGAGTGGATCGACCTGTGGCAGGACTGCCGTAGCCTGCAGCACGCCATCCAGTGCGAAAGCCAGGACACCTGGCGCGCGGTCTACCGCCATTGGCGCCTGGGCCGGCTGACGCCCTTCCTCGATCGTGGACTGATGCTCTATTCGGCGGGCTCCACGGTGCTGGCGATCATTGTCGCCTCGGTGCTGTGGATCCTCCTGGGCTGGACCGACGGCGGCAGCGCGGTGATCCTGGCGGCGGTGGCTTGCAGTTTCTTCGCCGCCATGGATGACCCGGCGCCGCAGATCTACCGGTTCTTCTTCTGGACTGCGCTGTCGGTGCTGTTCGCCAGCCTCTACTTGTTCCTGATCCTGCCCAACCTGCACGATTTCGCCATGCTGGTGCTGGTGTTCGCCGTGCCCTTCATCTGCGTCGGCACCCTGACCGTGCAGCCCAGGTTCTACCTGGGCATGCTCCTGACCATCGTCAACACCGCGTCTTTCATCAGTATCCAGGGCGCCTACGACGCCGATTTCCTGAACTTTTCCAACTCCAACCTGGCAGGCCCCATCGGCTTGCTGTTCGCCTTCATCTGGACCCTGGTCGCCCGGCCGTTCGGTTCGGAACTGGCGGCCAAGCGCCTGACCCGCTTCAGCTGGCGCGACATCGTCAGCCTTTCGGAGCCGGCGACCCTTGCCGAGCACCGGCACATGGGCGCGCAAATGCTCGACCGGCTGATGCAGCACCTGCCGCGCCTGGCCATGACCGGCCAGGACACCGGCGTCGCCCTGCGCGAACTGCGGGTGGCGCTCAACGTGCTGGATCTGCTGGCCTATGCGCCCCGGGTCCAGGGCGTGGCCCAGGGCCTGTTGCGCCAGGTGGTGGCCGAGGTGGGCGAGTACTTCAAGGCCTGCCTCAGGGCCGGTGAGCGCCTCGAGGCGCCGAGCCCATTGCTGATGACCCTGGATCGCACCCGCCGGGCCCTGGACAGCCAACGGCTGCAAGGCGACGACGAAACCCGCCGGCACCTGCTGCACGCCCTCAGCGGCCTGCGCCTGGCGCTGTTGCCGGGCGTCGAGTTCGTGGCCTCGGGCGAACATGAAGCACCCCTTCCCCCTGGCATCGATGGAGCGCCCCTATGATCGGTGATCTGGATATCAGCGGGGTGTTCCTGCCCACGCTGCTGGTGCTGATGGGCATCACCTATGGCGTGTACCTGCTGGTGCACGGCTTGCTGACACGCCTGCATTTCTATCGCCTGGTCTGGCACCGGGCACTGTTCAACGTGGGTCTCTACGCCTTGTTGCTGGGCGTCGTCGACTCTCTCAGCCGATACCTGATGACATGAAAAAACCTTTATTGACCATCGGTCGTGTGGTCCTGACGTTATTGGTGGTGACCTTCGCGGTCGTGGTGGTCTGGCGCATGGTGATGTACTACATGTTCGCGCCCTGGACCCGGGACGGGCATATCCGTGCCGATATCGTGCAGATCGCTCCGGATGTCTCCGGGCTGATCCAGCAGGTAGAGGTCAAGGACAACCAGCTGGTCAAGCGTGGCCAGGTGCTGTTCAGCATCGACCAGGACCGCTTCCACCTGGCCCTGCGCCAGGCCCGGGCGAACCTGGCCGACCGCCAGGAAACCCTGGCCCAGGCCCAGCGCGAGGCCAAGCGCAACCGCGGCCTGGGCAACCTGGTGCCGCGCGAGCAACTGGAAGAGAGCCAATCCCGCGAGGCCCGGGCCCAGTCGGCCCTGGCCGAGGCCCAGGTGGCGGTGGACAGCGCCCAGCTCAACCTCGACCGCTCGGTGGTGCGCAGCCCGGTGGATGGCTACGTCAACGACCGCGCGCCACGGCCCCAGGAATTCGTCACTGCCGGGCGCCCGGTGCTGTCGGTGGTGGACAGCAATTCCTTCCATATCGACGGCTACTTCGAGGAAACCAAGCTCGACGGCATCCATATCGGCCAGGCCGTGGATATCCGCGTGGTGGGCGACCGTGCGCGCCTGCGCGGGCATGTGGAGAGCATCGTCGCCGGGATCGAGGACCGTGACCGCAGCAGCGGCAGCAACCTGCTGCCCAACGTCAACCCGGCTTTCAGCTGGGTGCGCCTGGCCCAGCGGATCCCGGTGCGTATCGCCTTCGACGATGTGCCGGCGGACTTTCGCATGATCGCCGGGCGCACCGCCACGGTGTCGATCATCGACGACCAGCCGCGGCAGGAGCCCGGGCAATGAACCACGGCGCGCGTTTGGCCCTGCTCGGGTTCGGCTTGCTGCTCTCGGCCTGCCAGGTCGGGCCGGATTACCAGTTGCCCAAGGATGCGGCGCTGCAACGCCCGGACCTGCAAGGCGAGTTGGCGGGCAAGGGCGCCAATGTGGTCTCGGCCCCGGTGCCCGGCGATTGGTGGCGCCTGTACCACGATCCGCGCCTGGACCAGCTGGTGCAGCAGGCCCTGGCTTCCAGCACCGATTTGCGCGTAGCGGCGGCCAACCTGGCCCGGGCCCGGGCCCAGGTGGACGAAGCCCAGGCCGCCGGCGGCTGGAGCGGTGGGGTCAAGGCTGGGGTCGAGCGCCTGCAGGAGTCCGGCGAGGCCTTCCTGCTGCCGGAGAAGGTGCCGGTGGCCAACGTCGGCAACCTGTCCATCAGCACCTCCTACCAGTTCGACCTGTTCGGCACCCTGCGGCGCGGCATCGAGGCGGCCAAGGCCAATGCCGATGCGACCCAGGCCGCGGCGGACATCGCCCGCATCACCCTGGTGGCGGATGTGGTGCGGGCCTACACCCAGGTCTGCGCGGCCAACGAAGAACGGGAAATCGCCGAGCACTCCCTTGGCCTGCAAGCCCAGAGCACCGAGTTGACCCAGCGCCTGCGCGATGCCGGGCGCGGCGACGAAACCCAGGTCACCCGCTCCCAGACCCAGTTCAAGTCCCTGCGGGCCGAGTTGCCGCGCTACGAAGCGGCTCGCCAGTCGGGGCTGTTCCGCCTGTCGATGCTGCTGGCCAGGCCGGTGGACCAGTTGCCGGCCGGCACCGCCAGCTGCGCCGAGCTGCCGCATATCGCCCAGCTGTTGCCGGTGGGCGATGGCGCCGCGCTGCTCAAGCGCCGTCCCGATGTACGCCAGGCCGAACGTCACCTGGCGGCGGCCACCGCACAAATTGGGGTAGCCACCGGGGCCCTGTACCCGGACATCAGCATCGGTGCCACCGTGGGCACCGTGGGTATCCTCGATAACCTGGGCAAGGCTTCCACCAATCGCTGGGGTTTCGGCCCGGTGATCAGCTGGACGGTGCCGGCCAACGGTGCCCGTGAGCGCATCCACGAAGCCGAGGCGACGAGCCAGGCGGCCCTGGCGCATTTCGACGGGGTGGTGCTCAACGCCATTCGCGAAACCCAGACCGGCCTGGCCCAGTACAGCGCCCAGCTGCAACGGCGCGATGCCCTGGCCGACGCCGAGCAGTCGGCACAGGTGGCGGCGGACCAGACCCACCGCTTCTTCCAGGCCGGACGGGCGTCGTTCCTCGCCGACTTGCAGGCCACTCGTACCTACACCGACATGCGCGCCCAGCTGGCGGCGGCCAACACCCAGGTAGCGATGAGCCAGATCGACTTGTTCCTGGCCCTGGGCGGCGGTTGGGAAAGCGGACGAACGCAAGCTCCGCCAGCCACGAAACCCTGAGGCCGTTGCTATGCTTTGATCAGTTGGCAAGACGCCGAGTGCCGGGCGCCTTGCCATGATCAAAGCGTGATGGCCATGGGGATTCCAATAATGAAAAACCCTTATGCTCCGGGCTTCTGGTGCGCGCTCTGCGCCCTGATACTGCTGTCTGCCACCTACTTCTACGGGGTCATGCTGGCCCACCAGATCGACAAGGCCATGGTGTTTCTCGACAGCGCCAGCGCCTTGATCGCGGTGATGGCCATCGGCGTGGTGGCGTGGTCCTCGTTCCAGAGCCAGAAAATCAAGAAGAGGCAGCTCGAGCAGAGCAAGACCCTGGTGGCCATCTGGGACACCAAGGTGGCCCTGCGCCGGGTCGAAACCGTTTTTGACCGATACTTCTGGGGTAGCTACTGGCAGCCCGGGCGGACCTTCGCCGAGGTCATGGGCGAACTCACCGGCACCCCGCTGGAAAAAAGCCTGGAGGCGCTGAAGGCGCAGTGCATGCGGCTCGACAAGCAAGCCGACGACGGCCACCACTGGCTGAGCAATGCCCGGGAGCTGTCGGATGTCGCCACGGCCATGGCCCGGGAGCGCTACCAACTGGATTTCTGCGACCCCCGTGGCGAGTCCCGAGGCAACAGCGCGGTGATCGATCGCGACTTCGAAGTGCTGGTCTACACCTGGAGCGCCCGGCTCAAGAGCTTCGACCATCAGCTCGATGCCCTCGAGCTCGAATTTTCCTAACGGCAAACTCCAAGCCACAAGCCACAAGCCACAAGCCACAAGCCACAAGCCACAAGCCACAAGCCACAAGCCACAAGCCACAAGCCTGGAGCCAGCGGGCCCCTGCCTTTCGCTTTTGCTTTCGCTTGGCGCTTGCGGCTTGAAGCTTGCAGCTGCACCACTGTTGCACTGCGCCCCACCGCCAATGCTAATCTGCGCCGGTTTCACGCGGAGTCGAGCCGCGACCCGTCATGGGTTCAGGGAAGACCAGCACACTTTCAAACTATGGATATCGATCGGGTCAAACATGAATAAGTCAGCAGGCGTACTGTTAGGAATCGTCGTCGCAGTGGGTGCAATCAGTGCCGGCGGCGCCTGGTACACCGGCACCAAGCTGGAAGGGGTTCTGCAGCAGCAGATCGTGGAGAGCAACAAGGAGCTGCAGGCAGCGCTGATCGGCTACGACGCCACTGCGACCCTGGAGCTGGTGTCCCTGGAGCGCGGTGTGTTCAGCAGCAACGCCCGCTATCGCTTGAAGGGCCAGGGCGAGTTGTTCCACGGTGACCTGGAACTGCTGATCGCCGACCATATCGAGCACGGCCCGCTGCCGTTCTCGCGCCTGGTTCGCTTCAAGTGGCTACCCGTCATGGCTTCCAGTCATTACGAGCTGGTGAACAACTCCCAGACCGACAAATGGTTTGCGGCCACCAAGGGCGCTGCACCGTTCAACGGCGTGGTCAATGTCGGTTATGACCTGTCCGCCGAGGGCACCCTGGATTTCGCTCCGATGGAACTGGCCCTGGATGAGCTGAACAACCTCAAGTTCTCTGGCCTGAACGCCACCTTCAGCGTCAGCGAAAATCGCCGCAAGGCCAAGGTCGACGGCTATATGGACAGCCTGGACCTGTTCCTCAGCTCGCCGGACAAAGCCCCGCTCAAGATGGAAATCAAAGGCTTGACCCTGGCCAGCAACCTGCACAAGAGCAGCTTCGACTACTACCTGGGCCAGAACACCCTGGAGCTCAGCGGCCTGAAGGCTACTTTCGGCGACAAGCAGTCGGTATTGACCCTGAAGAACTTCGAACAGAAGACATCCACTGAAGAAACCGGCAGCAACGTGGCCGGTCGCGCGGATTACCGTGTGGGCGAGATCGCCTTCGATGGCAAGGCCGTGGGTTCCGCCGAGATGCTCTGGAGCATGAAGGACCTGGACAGCCAGGGCATGCTGGAGCTGGTCCAGGTCTATCAGAACGTATTGCAGCCGTACCAAAAAACTGCCGCCGAGGCCTCGGCCAAGGGCGAAGAGGCACCTGAGCTGCAAATGAGCGAAGCCGAGGAGGCCAAGATCCGTGCGGCGGTGAACAAGGTCCTGGCCGCCAAGCCTCAGATCGCCCTGGAAAGCCTGGCGCTCAAGACCGGCAATGGCGAAAGCCGCTTCAGCCTGAGCCTGGACCTGGCCAAGCCGCAGAGCCTGGAGCTGCCCACCGCAGAGCTGGGCAAGCAGTTGATCAGCCAACTGGATGCCAAGCTGTCGTTGTCCAAGCCGATGGTTGCCGACGTGGCGGCCCTGCAGGCCCAGGCTGAAGGCATGACCGACGCCAAGCAGATCGCCGAACAGGGCGCCGCCACCGCGGAAATGCTCAGCGCCATGGCCGTTGCCACCCAACTGGCCAAGCTGGACGGCAACAACGTGGTCTCGGCGCTGCACTACGCCAACAACGAAGTGAACTTCAACGGCCAGAAGATGACGGTCGAGCAGTTCATTGGCTTCGTCATGAGCAAGGTAGCCGGCGCCGGCGCGCAGCAGTAAGCGACCGCCGCTCGATCGCCATTGGCGATCGGTTGCATCACCCTCGACGCCCGGTGCCGTGGATGCCACAGCCCGGGCGTCGTGCTGTCCAAGGCCCCGGTGCACGGGGCCTTGGGCACGTTTTGCCGATCTGATTCTGAATAATTATTGCGTTGCAATTTCTGAACTAACCTTCGTGGAAGACTTCTCCCGGAAAGTTTCGCCGGGTCGCTTGGTCCCGGTCGCCGGGGCGTACAGGCGTGGACGCGGCACTCCGGCCAGCCATGTAAAGGTGCTGACGAAATGCAATGCACTGTTCATCCTGCTCGCCGCTTTGGCCTGCGCCCATTGTTTCGTCTGGCACTGTGCAGCCAACTGTTGTTGCCCGGGCTGGCGTTCGCCGACACCGCCTATGATCAACTGATCATCCAGGCCCGGGCGGGCAGTTATGCCCCGGCCCTGAGCCACTTGCGCCAGGTACCGGCCAACCAGTTGACCAACGGGCTGGTCAGCGACCACCTGCAGATCGCCAGCTGGGCCGGGCTGGATAGTGAAGTGGTGAATGTCTACGAGACCCAGGGGCGCAATCGCGTGCTGCCGGTGCAGGCCCTGACCGCCACCGCCCGGGCCTATCGCAACCTCAAGCAATGGGACAACGCCACCCGGCTCTATCGCCAGGCGCTGGAGCGCGACCCCAGGAACGCCGACCTGCAACTGGGCCTGGCGCTGACCCAGGCCGACGCTGGCCAGCCCGCGGAAGCCGTGGCCCGGGCCCGGGCGCTGGTGGCCGCCAAGCCGGAGGATCCGAACCGGCGCCTGGCCCTGGGCTACGCCCTGACCCGGGCCAACCAGCCCCAGGATGCCCTGGTGGAATACGACCAGGCCTTCGTCCGTGCCGGCGAGCGGCCCGACGTACTGCGCGAGTACATCTACGCCCTGCAGCGCGCCCGCCTGCCGGAGCCGGCCGTGCGCCTGGCGCACCAGCATCCCGGGTTGATCGATCCGGTCATCCAGCGGCGCATGGAAGCTGACCTGGCTGCCGAGCGGGTGCGCCTGTCGGAGCTGGCCAGCCGCAGCGAGAAGGAACGCTTCGTGGTGGCTGATCGCGCCCTCGCCGACTACGACACGCTGTTCGCCGCCTGGGGCAACGATCCCAAGGCCCAGGACGACGTGACCCGCTGGCGCATCGACCGCCTGGGGGCGCTCAAGTCCCGGGCGCGGACCGCCGAGGTGATCAGCGAGTACGAGCAACTGACCGCCGCCGGCGTGGCCATTCCCACCTACGCCCTGCGCTGGGTCGCTTCGGCCTACCTCGACCAGCGCCAGCCGGAGGTCTCCGCCGACCTGTACCGCAAGGTACTGAGCGCCCCGGATGCCGACCGAGGCAATCGCGTCGAAGACACCACCGGCCTGTACTACTCGCTGCTGGAAAGCGAGCAACCCGAGGCGGCGCTGAAAGTGGCCACCGACCTGGCCAACAGCGAACCCCAGCGCATCCAGCTGGTGGGGCAGACGGTGGGCGATCCCAACGACGATTGGCTGGACGCGCAATTGCTGGCGGCCCAGGCCGGCACCTACGGCAATAACCTGCCTGACAGCGAACAGCGCCTGGACGACCTGGCCACCAAGGCCCCGGGCGACGTCAATGTGCGCCTGGCCCAGGCCAACCTGTACCTGGCCCGGGAGTGGCCGCGCCGCTCCGAATACCTGCTCAAGGAGGTCGAAAGCGTGGCGCCGCGCGACGTCGCCCTGGAGGTTGCCCAGGGGCACACCGCCCAGGACCTGCAGGAATGGCGGCAGCTGGATGCCCTGACCGACGATGTGGTCGCGCGCTATCCGCAGAACCGCGCGGTGCAGCGCCTGGCCCGGGAGCGTGAAGTGCACGATATGGCCGAGCTGCGGGTCTCGACCTATGGCGGCAAGAGCAACGGCGGCGGCAGCAATGGCGCCGGGGCCGTCTCCGGGAGCCGCGATTTCGGCATCGAGAGCCGGCTCTACAGCCCGCCCATCGATGAAGACTGGCGCGTGTTCGCTGGCGTCGGCTACGCCATGGGCGACTTCCAGGAGGGCAAGGGCAACCACCGCTGGCAGCTGCTAGGTGTGGAACGGCGCACCCGCGACATGACCCTGGAGGCCGAGGTCTCCAACCACTCCTACGGCTACGGCAACAAGACCGGCGCCCGCATAGCCCTGGCCCGGGACATCGACGACCATTGGCAGTACGGCGGCAGCCTCGACTATCTCACCGCCGCGACGCCGCTGCGGGCCCTCAAGAACGACATCAGCGCCAATGGCGGCAGCGCTTTCCTGCGCTGGCGCGCCAATGAAAGCCGGGAGTGGAAACTGTCCCTGAGCCCCTCGCACTTCAGTGATGGCAACAACCGTTTCGAAGCCCTGCTCACCGGCCGCGAAGGGGTGTACCGCTCTCCCGAAGTCCAGGTCGACCTGGGCCTGGAGGTCGGTACCAGCCACAACACCCGGGACGACGCGCCGTACTTCAATCCCAAGTCCGACTTCAGCGTCCTGCCGACGGTGAACGTCAACCATGTGCTCTACCACCGCTACGAAACCTCGTGGAGCCAGCAGTTCCAGTTCGGCGTCGGCACCTACAGCCAGCGCGACTATTCCACCGGCGGTGTCGGCCTGGTCAGCTACGGCCAGCGCTATAGCTGGAACGACGTGTTCGATATAGGCGCGGTGCTGAGCGTGATCAACCGACCCTACGACGGCGAGCGGGAAACCGACTTGCGCCTGGCCGTGGACCTTACCTATCGCTTCTAGAGGACGGTGACGATGAGCCTGATCGAGCGTTGCATCCTCTTGCTGGGCGCACTGCTGCTCAGTGCTTGTTCCCAGCCTGCCGCGGACTTCGTCGCCCCGGCGCAACGGCCGATGCCGAACAACGAAGCGCCCTGGCCGAAGAACCACGTGCTGGGCATCGCCTACCACGATATCGAGGATCGCAACCCGGACCAGCGCGTGGTGGCGGTGCGCACCGATCGCATGCTCCAGCAACTGGCATGGCTGCGCGAGAACGGCTACAAGCCGGTCACCGTGGACCAGATCCTGGCGGCCCGGCGGGGCGGCCCGGACTTGCCGGCCAAGGCCATCCTGCTGAGTTTCGACGACGGCTATTCGAGCTTCTATACCCGGGTCATGCCGGTGCTGCGCAGTTATCGCTGGCCGGCCCTCCTGGCCCCGGTGGGCACCTGGATCGACACCCCCGCCGACCAGCCGGTGAACTTCGCCGGCGACCTGCGGCCGCGCTCGCAATTCTTGACCTGGGCGCAGATCCGCGAGATCTCCCGCTCCGGCCTGGTGGAGATCGCCGCCCACACCGACAGCAGCCACCTGGGCATCCTCGGTAACCCCCAGGGCAACATGCAGCCTGCTGCTGCGACCCGGCGCTACGACCCGCGCACCGGACGCTATGAAAGCGAGGCGCAGTTCCAGGCGCGCATGCGCAAGGATGTGAGCACCATCTCGGACAAGATCCAGGCCGCCACCGGCTATCGTCCGCGGGTCTGGGTCTGGCCCTATGGCACGGCCGATGGCTCGACGCTGCAGGTGGTCGACAGCCAGGGCTTCAAGCTGGCGCTGACCCTGGACGATGGCCTGGACCGCCTCGACAACCTGATGAGCAGCCCGCGTTTCCTGGTGGTCTCGGACCCGGACGGCATCCATTTCTCCAACAGCATCGTCGGCGTCGAGACCGCGGCTCCAATGCGTGTGGTGCACGTGGACCTGGACAACGTCTACGACCCGGACCCCAAGCAGCAGGAGATCAACCTCGGCAAGCTGGTGCAGCGCATGGCCGACCTGGGGGCCAATACCGTGTTCCTCCAGGCCTTCGCCGATCCCAAGGGCGACGGGCTGGTGCAGTCGCTGTACTTCCCCAATCGCCACCTGCCGACGCGTGCCGACCTGTTCGACCGGGTCGCCTGGCAACTGCGCACCCGCTCCCACGTCAAGGTCTATGCCTGGATGCCGGTGCTCAGTTTCGACCTGGACGCCAGGCTGCCCCGGGTCACGCGCTGGGACCCGCAAACCGGCCAGGTGGCGGTCGATCCGAAGCAATACCGGCGCCTGTCGCCTTTCGACCCGCAGGTCCGCCGCCTGATCGGCGACCTGTACGAGGATGTGGCACGCATGACCTCGGTGGACGGCATCCTGTTCCATGACGACGCCGTGCTCTCGGACTTCGAGGACGCCAGCCCCCAAGCCTTGCGTGCCTATGCCGCCCAGGGCTTGCCAGGCTCCATCGCCGGGCTGCGCGACGACCCCGCAGCGCTGCAACGCTGGACCCGCTTCAAGAGCCGTTACCTGATCGACTTCACCCATGAACTGGCGGCCAAGGTCCGGGCGATCCGCGGGCCCCAGGTGCAGACCGCGCGCAACCTGTTCGCCGAGCCGATCATCAATCCCCAGAGCGAAACCTGGTTCGCCCAGAACCTCGACGATTTTCTCGCCAGCTATGACTGGACCGCGCCCATGGCCATGCCGTTGATGGAAGGGCAAAGCCCACGGCACTCCGGGCCCTGGCTGGAAGCCCTGGTGGATCAGGTGCGCACCCGCCCCGGTGCCTTGCAGCGCACGGTATTCGAACTCCAGGCCCGGGACTGGACCCAGAAGCCCGCCAGCGATTTACCGGCCGGGCAGATGGCCGACTGGATGGGCCGGCTCAAGCGCCAGGGCGCTATCAACTTCGGTTACTACCCGGACAACTTCCTCGAGAACTCACCGGACCTGAAGACCTTGCGGCCCGCGCTCTCCAACAAATGGAGTCCATGAATCATGCTGGATCGTATCTTCGCTGTAGTGGTCTTGGCCTTGGTCATGGGGGTGCCCCTGGGCCTGATCTTCGTGGTGACTGGCGAATTCCTCATGGATTTCGTCTTCTACTACCCATTGTTCATGTCGGCGCTGTGGATCGCCGGGGGCCTGTATTTCTGGCTGCACTGGGAGCGGCACTGGCCTTGGGACGACGAGACCTTGCCGCCACCGCTGGCCGGCGAGCCGCTGATCAGCATCCTCATCCCTTGCTACAACGAGGGGGATAACGTCGCCGATACCATCCAGGCCGCCCTGGCCCAGCACTATCCGAACATCGAAGTGATCGCCATCAACGATGGCTCCAAGGACAACACCGGGCAGATCCTCGACCAGTTGGCCGCCCTCGACCCCCGCCTGCGGGTACTGCACCTGGCGCAGAACCAGGGCAAGGCGGTGGCCCTGCGCATGGGCGCGGTGGCGGCCCATAGCGAATACCTGGTGTGCATCGACGGCGATGCGTTGCTGGCGCCCAACACGGCGGCCTACCTGGTGGCGCCGATGCTGGATAACCCACGCCTGGGCGCGGTGACCGGCAACCCGCGCATTCGCACCCGCTCGACCCTGGTGGGCCGGGTGCAGGTGGGCGAGTTCTCCTCGATCATCGGCCTGATCAAGCGTACCCAGCGGGTGTTCGGCAAGGTCTTCACCGTCTCCGGGGTGATCGTCGCCTTCCGCCGCACGGCGCTGCATCGGGTGGGCTACTGGAGCCCGGACATGATCACCGAGGACATCGACGTCAGCTGGAAGCTGCAGCTGGACCATTGGTATGTGTTCTTCGAGCCCCGCGCCCTGTGCTGGATCCTGATGCCCGAAACCCTGCGCGGCCTGTGGAAGCAGCGGCTGCGCTGGGCCCAGGGTGGCGCCGAGGTGCTGTTCAAGAACATCCGTGGCATCTGGGAATGGCGGCATCGCTACCTGTGGACCCTGTTGTTCGACTATTGCCTGTCCACCGGCTGGGCCTTCACCTTCTTGCTGTCGGTGATCTTCTGGGCCCTGGGCAAGTTCATCGTCATGCCCGAGGCCATCGCGGTGCACACCATCGTGCCGCCGGCTTTCACCGGCCTGGTGCTGGCGATGGTCTGCCTGACCCAGTTCGCGGTGAGCATCCTGATCGACCGCCGCTACGAGAAGGACCTGTGGAAAACCATGTTCTGGGTGGTCTGGTATCCCCTGGCGTTCTGGTTCATCAGCCTGTTCACCACCCTGGTGAGCTTTCCCAAGGTGTTGTTCAGCGAGCACCGCAAGCGCGCGCGCTGGATCAGCCCGGACCGTGGGATCAAGCCCATCGATGACAAAGAGGAGGCGCGCTGATGAAAATCATCCGCACCCGCCAGCGCCCCTTCCTGGTGATAGTCGATGTCTTCTTCACCCTCGTGGCCTGGGGCGCGCTTCTCTATTTACTGGTCCGCGGGCTGTGGCCGTTGCTCTACACCCACGAAGGGCCCAGGTTCGAGGCCGGTGTACTCGATGCCCTGACCACCTTGCAGTTCTATGGGTTGGTGGCGGTGATCAACGCGGTGCTGCTGATCTCCTGGGCCCGCTATCGCCAGCGGCGCAGTCGCAAGTACCCGCCACGCCTGCCGGCCCCGGCGGTGGACGACAAGCGCCTGAGCGAGACCTTCAAGCTCAGCGACGAGACCTTCGCCCAGATGCGCCAGCCCGGCAGCCTGATCGTGCACAACGATGCGGAGGGCGGCATCAGCCATGTCACCACCCAGTTCTACCGCATCCAGCCCGAGGCCCAGCCTCACCCGCCCCTGGTAGCGGAGCCGCCACCACGGGTGATCCACCTGCGCTCGGAGGGGGATGAGGGCAAGACCTAGCGCGATGACCATGACCGATCCACCCGCATGGCTGGTTTGAAATGAATAACCCGGGCTTTGAGGCCCGGGTTTTTTATTACCGTTCGTCGGCAATCCGGGGGCGCAGTGAGAAATTTATAATCTTCTTTTATATCAACTAGTTAATTTGATTTTTTAGGGGGTTTCCGAAAAACAGTAAATTATTGACGCCATGGGTGACTGCTGACTGTTTGCCCGGATATGCTCTGCAGCGCTATTCGCCAACATGTACGCCAGAGTTTCAAGCAACCTGGAAGTGCCTGTGCCTGAAACCGAAATGCCGCTGTCAATGCACCGCTTTTTTTGCGGGCAAATCCCCGGGATCAAAGGGGTTGCCGGTGTTTTTCAGGGCTGGTTCGAATAGCGGATAACACTTTGATATATATGTTTTTTTCATGTTCATGGTGACTATTTAGAGCATTCTTTTGTTCGCCATGGATCATTCTTATAGACAGGAAAGTGTTCAGTCTAAGTTGTCGATAGTTAATTGACGCCTCAATGGTGGCAAATTAGCATCGCCCGCTTTGTTGACTCTTGCTGCTGTTTCGAAGGATCGAACATGTATTTTCCTACCCTCGGGATGAGGTTGTGTTGTGTGCTGTCCTGCCTGGTGTTTTTGGCCGGCTCACTGAACAGTGTCTCTGCCGCTCCGCTGAACAATCCTGGTGACCAGGACCTGATTCGCGAGCGCCAGAACCGCCTGCTGGAAGAGCAGCAACGGCGCCTCGAAGACCTCAAGGACCTGCCTGGCAAGAGCGCGCTGCCCGTGGCGCCGACGGCCCCGACCGACAGCCGCTGCTTCCCCATCGAACACATCGAGCTCAAGGGCGCCGACGCCCTGTCCGCCACCGAGCGCGAACGCCTGCTCAAGCCCTACATCGGCCAGTGCCTGGGCGTGGCCCAGCTCAACGAGTTGCTCAAGGTCATTACCGACCACTACATCGCCAAAGGCCTGGTCACCAGTCGTGCCTACCTGCCGCAGCAGGACCTGTCCCGCGGGCACTTGCAGGTGCTGGTGGTTGAGGGCCGCCTTGAAGGCTTGAAGGCGGCCGAAGGCAGCAGGCTCACGGCGCGCGAGCTGGACATGGCGTTTCCCGGGAGTGTCGGGCAACTGCTCGACCTGCGGCAGATCGAGCAGATGGTCGACCAGCTCAACCGCCTGCCGTCGAACCAGGCACAGATGGAACTGGCCCCCGGCCAGGCGGTGGGCGGCAGCGAGGTGCTGGTCAAGAACACCCCGCAAAAGCCCTGGCGGGTCGGTCTGTCCCGCAGCAACGACGGGCAGAAGAGCACCGGCGAGCAGCAATGGGGCAGCTCCTTGGAATGGGACAGCCCCCTGGGCCTGGCTGACCAGCTGGTGCTGCGCGGCGGCCATGACGCCATCAGCGACCACCAGAAGACCTCGCGCAATGCGATGCTCTACTACAACCTGCCGCTGGGCTGGTGGAACCTGAACTACAGCTACAGCCAGAGCGAGTACCGTTCCCTGGCCCAGGGCCAGGGCTTCAACTTCAAGCAGACCGGCGACAGCCAGAACCACCAATTGCGCGTGGAGCGGGTGATCCATCGCGACTCGGTGAGCAAGACTTCGCTCAACGCCGGCCTGACCCACCTGCGCACCAACAACTACATCGAAGACAGCAAGCTGAGCACCAGCAGCAACCGCTTGAGCGAAGTGCAGTGGGGCATCAACCATGGCCGGCGCATTGGCGGGGCCTTCGTCAACCTCGACCTGGGGCTGCAAGAGGGGGTCGGCCTGTTCGATGCCCAGCGCCAGTCCGAGCGCGACCGGTACGGCAACCGCCAGGCCAACGCCCGCTACCGCAAGTACACCGCCACCGCCAGCTACCTGCAGCCGTTCAAGCTGTGGGACGAGTCCCTGGTGTTCAGCAGCCTGGTCACCAGCCAGCGCAGCGAAGACATCCTGTTCAGCTCCCAGCGCTTGAGCCTGGGCAGCCAGTCCTCGATCCGCGGCTACAAGGACCAGAGCCTCAACGGCGACAGCGGCTACTACTGGCGCAACGACCTGCGCTGGAGCCGCCCGGTGACCTGGGACTGGCTGCGCCCGGTGTTCGCCGAGTACGGCACGGGGCTGGGGTATGACGTGGGTGCCATTCGCCACGACCGCTACAACGCCGAGCAGCACGGGCGGGTGTCCAGCGACTCCATCGAGTTGTTCGCCCGTGGCCAGCACCTCGCCGCCAGCGTGACCTTCGCCCATTCCCTCGAGCGGCCAGATGCCCTGAGTGACCGCGAAGCCCCGATCTATTTCCGCCTGGATCTTTTTCTCTAATTTCGCTCTTTACCCGAGATACCCGACATGGACGTTCGTCAGTTTGCCTTCCTGGCCCGCCAGCCCTCCGCCGCCCTGCAATCGCGTGATTCGTTCTGGGGCCTGCCCAAGCGTGGCCTGGCGTTCATCCTGGCCAACGTGATGTTCTGGCAGCCGCTGGTGGTGATGGCCGACGGCATCGTGGTCAACGGCAGCGGCACCACGCTCGGCCAGGCGGGCAATGGCGTGCCTGTCGTCAACATCGCCACGCCCAATGGCGGCGGGTTGTCCCACAACAAGTTCAGCGACTACAACGTCGGCCAGCAGGGCGTGATCCTCAACAACGCCACCGACCGTACCCAGTCCACGCAACTGGGCGGGATCATCCTCGGCAACCCCAACCTGGGTGGCCGCGCGGCCAATGTGATCCTCAACGAGGTCAACGGCGGCAGCCCCAGCCAGCTCAAGGGCTACACCGAAGTGGCAGGGCAATCGGCCCATGTGATCGTCGCCAACCCCTACGGCGTCACCTGCAATGGCTGCGGCTTCATCAACACCCCGAAAACCACCCTGACCACCGGCAAGCCGGTGATCGAGAATGGCCAATTGCAGCGCTACCAGGTGGACCAGGGCAGCGTGGCCATCGAAGGTGCGGGGCTCAACGCGAGCAATATCGACCAGTTCGAGATCATCACCCGCAGCGCCAAGGTCAACGCCCAGATCCAGGCCCGGCACCTGGCGCTGGTCACGGGCGCCAACGACGTCGACGCCCAGACCCTCAAGGCCACCGCCCGGGCCGCCAACCCGGCGGATGCCCCGCAACTGGCCATCGACTCCTCGGCCCTGGGCGGCATGTACGCCGGGGCGATCAAGCTGGTGGGCACCGAAGCCGGCGTGGGGGTGAAGCTCGACGGCAAGCTGATCGCCAGCGGTGGCGATATCCAGCTCGACGCCAACGGCCAGTTGCGCATGGCCCAAGTGACGGCCGACAAGGGCGCAGTGGCGATCAAGGCCCAGGGCCTAAAGACCCAGGGCGCGGTGTATGCCGGGACCGAACTGAAGGTTGAAACCCAGGGCGACCTGCACAACCGCAACAACCTGGTGGCCCGGGACCGCATCACGCTCACCAGCGGCGGCACCTTGAACAACCAGGGCATCATCGAGGCCGGGGTCAATGCCGACAACAGTCGCAATGCCCAGGGCGATTTGAGCCTGCGTGCGCAGAGCCTGAACAACGCCGGCAAGAGCCTGGTGGCCAGCCGTGATCTGAGCGTGACCACCACGCAAGCCCTGGACAACCAGGGCGGCACCCTCAGCGGGCAGCGCCAGGTCACGGTCAAGGCCGGGACCCTGGACAACCGCCACCAGGGCCGGGTGCTCAGCGCCGGTAACGCCGACCTGACTGCCGGCCAGCTGCTCAATACCCAGGGTGGTCTGGTCAACAGCGCCGGCCAGTTGAACGCCCGGGCCTCAGCCCTGGACAACCGGCAGGGCGAACTCTCGAGTCTGGCTGGCCTGAAGCTGCAAGTGGCGACGCTGGACAACGTCGCCGGGCTGGTCACGGCCGGTACCCAGTTGCACCTGAACGTCGACGGGGCCCTGAACAACCAGGGTGGCCAGCTCACCAGCCTGCAGACCCTGGACCTCAAGGCCGGGCAGGTGGACAACCGTGACGCAGGACGCATCGCCAGCAACAACAAGCTGACGGCCAGCCTCACGACGCTGGATCAGCGTAATGGCGGACGCCTGACCAGCACCACGGCGCTTGACCTGAATCTGAACCAGGGCTTTCTGAACAATCAGGGGGGCTTGATTCGTGGTCCGCGCCTGGTCCTGAACAACCTGGCGCAGGTCAGCAACCAGGACGGCGAGATCTCCAGCGCCCAGGCGTTCACGCTGAACGCCCAGGGGCTGGATAATCGCGGCGGCGAACTGCTGAGCGACCAGGGCCTGACCCTGCGCCTGGATCAGGCCCTGAACAACGCCGGCGGCCTGATCTCGGCCAAGGGCCTGACAGTCCGGGCGGCCGCGCTGGACAACAGTTCCGGCACACTCACCAGCCAGAACGCGCTGAACCTGAACCTGGACGGCGCCCTGACCAACCACGAAGGGGAGCTGTCCAGCGGCGCCGATGGCGAACTGCACGCGGCCAGCCTGGACAACCACGCGGGCAAGCTGATCAGCGAAGCGCGCCTGACGGCTATCATCGCCGGCCTGCTGGACAACCAGGGCCAGGGGCAAGTCAGTGCCCAAGGAGCACTGGCGATCCAGGCGGGCAGTTTTGACAACCGTCAAGGCCACCTCATTGGCCAGGACCTGCTCACTCTCGACAGCGCGCTACTGGACAACCGCCACGGCAAGGTCAGTGCCGGGCAGCGCCTGCAACTTAACGTCGGCCATCTGGATAACCGTCTCAACGGCCTGCTGCTGGGGCGCTCGGCGGTCAACTACCTGGGCACGACACTAGACAACCGGGGCGGCTTGCTAAGCGGCGCCGGGCCGGTACAGCTGGATGCTGCGCTGGTGGAAAACGCCGGTGGCCGGGTGGCTAGCCAGCAAGACCTGAACGCCAATGTCGAACGTTTCAATCAGCAAAAAGGTGAGTTGGTGGCCCAGGGCAACCTGAGCCTGGCAGGTCGTGTCCTGGATAATCGTGAGGGCGGGCTGGTCGGCGCAACAAAAGCGCTGGAACTCAAGGTCGATGACATCGACAACCAAAGCGGGAGCCTGTCTGGCTCCACCGGGGTGAAGGTCAATGGCGCGCGCCTGGACAACAGCGGCGGCAAGCTGCTGACCGACACGGACCTGACGCTGCAGGTTGCGCAACTGATCAACCAGAGCCAGGGCCTGGTCTCCGGCAAGGGCCAGGTGACCGTGCAAGGCCAACGCCTGGATAACCGCGAAGGCACCGTCTCCGGGGAGAAAGGCCTGGCGCTGCACCTGAGTGGCAAGCTGGACAACACCCGGGGCGTGCTCACCACTGAAGGCGCCTTAGGGGCCAGTGCCGCCAGTGTGGATAACTCCACCGGCAAGTTCTCCAGCGCCGGCGCCCTGACCCTGGCCAGCAGCGGAGCCCTGGACAACCGGCAGGGTTCGATCAGCAGTGCCGGTGGCCTGGGGCTTGGCAGCTCCAGCCTCGATAACCGTCACGGCCTGCTCGATGCCAAGGGCCCGGCAACGGTGACCACCGGAGCCTTCGACAACACCGCCGGCGGTCGTCTGGTCAGCCTCGACAGCCTCGAACTCAAGGCCGGGCAAGTCAGCAATGGCGCCGACAGCCGCATTGCCAGCGATGGAGCGCTGACGGCCAGCGTCAGCGGTTTCGATCAGCAGGGTGGCCAGTTGTTCAGCAAGACCTCGCTGAGCCTGGACCTGAACAACGGTCAGTTGAACAACCGCCAGGGGCTGATCAACGGCCCGTTGCTGATGTTGAAAAACCTCAATGGCGTCGACAACCGCAACGGTGAGATCTCCAGTAGCCAGGCCTTTGTCTTGGCCGCCAACACCCTGGATAACAGCGCCGGCAAACTCATCAGCCAGCAGGCCCTGACCCTGCGTATCGAACAGGCCCTGGCCAACCTCAAGGGCCAGGTGTCCGCGGCGGCCTTGCAGGTGCGCAGTGCCAGCCTGGATAACCGCGACGGCATGCTTAGTAGCCGTGGCGCGACGACAGTGGCCGTCGATGGCGCGTTGCTCAACCAGGGCGGCAGCCTGATTGGCGATGGCCTGACCCGGCTCGATGCCGCCAGCCTGGATAACACCCATGGCCAGGTTTCCAGCAAGAGCGATGTGTTAGCTCGGGTGGGGCAAGCCAGCAACCACAACGGCCTGCTGCTGGCCGATGGTTCGCTCACGCTTGAAGGCGCCGGCCTGGACAACCGCAACGATGGACTGGTCCGAGCGACCCAGGGCGTGGAGCTTAAGGTCGCCGAGATCGATAACCGGGGCGGTGAAATCTCCAGCAAGGCGAATGTGCATCTCAAGGGGCGGCAGCTGGATAACAGCGATGGCGGCCAGGTGGTCGCCGGGCAGGCCTTGGACCTGACGCTGTCCAGCATTCTCAACCGCCAGCAGGGCAAGCTGCAGGCGCAGACCGCGCTGGCCCTGAGCGGGACCAGCCTGGACAACACCGGCGGCAGCTTGAGCAGCCAGGAAGATGTCGCCCTGGAGCTTGCCGGGGACCTGCTCAACGACCAGGGGTCGTTGAGCAGCGAGGGCCGGTTGACGGTCAACACTGCCAATCTGCATAACAACCAGGGCGTGCTGTCCAGCGCCGGGCAGTTGGGTATCACCAGTCTTGGCCTGGTGGACAACCGAGGCGGGCAACTGGTGAGCGATGCTGGCCTAGTCCTGCACAGCGCCAGCCTGGATAACACTCGACAGGGAACCTTGAGCAGCGCCCGGGCCCTGCGGATCACCACCGGGACCTTCGACAACAGCCAGGGCGGCCATGTCAGCGCTCGCAACACCCTCGATATTCAGGCCGGCCAGCTGATCAACCGCGATGGCGGCCAGCTCACCAGCAACCAGGCGCTGAGCGCTACGGTCACTGGCCTCGACCAGCAGGGTGGCAAGCTGTCCAGCAACAGTGCTGTGACGCTCGACCTGAATCACGGCCAATTGAACAACCAGGGCGGCCTGATCAACGGCCCGCTGCTGAACCTGAAGAACCTCAAGGGCGTGAACAACCAGGGGGGCGAGATCTCCAGCGCCCAGGGCTTTGTCCTGGCGGCCGAGCACCTGGACAACGGTGCTGGCAAGCTGCTCAGCAACCAGGCCCTGACCCTGCGCGTCAGCCGGGAACTGAACAACCTCAAGGGGCTGATCGCCGCCCAGTCCATCGATGGCCGCGCCGCCAGCCTGGACAACAGCGGCGGCACGCTGACCAGCCGCAGCGACCTGCTGCTGAACATCGATGGCCAGTTGGGCAATCGCCAGCAAGGGCTGATCAATGCCACCCGTACCCTGACGCTCGGCAGTACCGGCCTGGACAACCAGCAGGGCACCTTGACCGCCGCCGCCATTGGTCTGGACCTCGGCGCCGGCGACCTGAACAACAATTCGGGCCTGATCAGCAGCACCGGTGTCCTGACCCTCGAGCACCTGCGGGACCTGGACAACCGCCAGGGTGAAATATCCACCACGCAGCAGCTGGAGCTGGCCGGGCGCCGGCTGGACAACGACGCCGGCACATTGATCAGCCACCAGGGCCTGAGCCTGAACGCCGGCCAGATGAGCAACCGTGGCGGCCTGATGTCTGGCTGGCAAGGGGTGAAGATCGATGCCGCGAACCTGGACAACCGCAACAACGGTACGGTCTCCAGTCGCTACGGCAAGCTCGAGGCCCATGTCGCCAACGAGCTGCTCAACCGTGACGGCGGGGCACTGGTTAGCCAGCAAGGCCTGAGCGTCAGCGCCGCCAACCTCGACAACAGCGAGCGCGGCGTACTCTCCAGTGCGGGCGGACAACGCCTGAGCGTCAGCGGGCGACTCGATAACAGCCAGGGCGGCCTGATCGACAGCGGCGCCGACCTGGACCTGCAGGCCCAGACCCTGGTCAATGCCGCAGGCACGATCAACGCGCAGCAGCAACTGAACGTGACCGGCACCCACCTGGATAACAGCGCGGGCACCCTGGCCAGTAATGGCGCGGTGACCCTCGACCTGCTGGGTGCCCTGGTCAATACCCGGGGCAAGCTGGCCAGCGCCGAGCAGCTATTGCTCAAGCGCGCCAGTCAGGTCGACAACCAGGGCGGCGAGCTGATCAGCCAGGGGCTGCTGAGCCTTGCCGCCGGCAGCCTGGACAACCGCAACCGCGGTACTGTCGCGGCCAATGGCGCCTTGCTCCTGAACATCGACGCAGCCTTGCAGAACAGCACCGACGGCTTGCTCCACAGTCGCAACGCGGATGTGAAGCTCAAGGCCGGCAGCCTCGACAACGTGGCCGGTGTGATCCAGGGCCAGACGGCCCTGGACCTCGATGTACAGGGCGCCTTCGACAACCGGCGCGGCAAGGTCATCGCCGAAACCGCCGACCTGAGTCTTGCGGCCGCAACCATCGACAACCGTGGCGGCACGCTCTCCAGCCTCAAGGGCGCCTTGCAAGGCAAGGCCCTGGGGGGCTGGCTGCGCAATGACTTCGAGCAGGACAACCCCCGCCAGGGCGGAATCATCCAGGCCCAGGCGCTGAGCTTGAGCAGCGCCAGCCTGAACAATCATGGCGGTCGTCTCGCGGCGCAAAGTGGCGACACCACCATCACCACCGGGGATTTCGACAACCGCGACGGCGGCGTGTATGCCCAGCAAGCGGTCAAGGTCAACGCCGCCAGCTTCGACAACAGCGGCGATGTGCGTGGCCAGGTCGCGGGCAACCGGATCGACTTCGACCTCAGCGGTGCGCTGAACAACCAGCGAGGCATCCTGGAAAGTGCCCAGACCCTGAACATCCGCGCTGCCAGCCTGGACAACCGCGGTGGGCAACTGCGGGCGCTGGGCGCAGAGGGCCGCACCGGCTTGCAGATCGCCGGGGCATTCGATAGCCGTGCCGGCAAGCTGGAGACCGCCAACCGCGACCTGACCCTGGATGTCGGCAGCTTCCAGAACCAGGGCGGCAGTGTCTTGCACGCCGGCACCGGCACCTTCGATATCAGCACCGACAACCTGACCCGGGCCGGGGGCAACCTCGTGACCCGGGGCGGCCTGACCCTGGACACCGACACCTGGACCAACAGCAGCGTGATCCAGGCCGGCCGCCTGACCCTCAACGTCAACACCCTCAACCAGACTGCAGAAGGCCAGCTGCTGGCGTCCGAAAGCCTGGTGGGGCGCGGCGGCAACTGGTCCAACGATGGCCTGATCGCCAGTGATGGCAGCCTCGACCTGACCCTGGCTGGGAGCTATGGCGGCAGTGGTCGGACCAGCAGCCAGGGCAGCCTGGACCTGAGCGCCGCACAGTTGAACCTGGCCAGTGCCGGCAGCCTGGCGGGTGGCGGTCGGACCTCGATCGACGTACTCGGGCAGATGAGCAACCTGGGGCGCGTAACCTCTAGTAGCGACCTGCACATCAAGGCCGACACCGTGCTCAACCAGGGCACCCTGGCCGGCGCCCAGGGCTTGACGGTGAAGGCCCGCAGCTTGAGCAACGGCAGCCTGGAAACCAACGGTGGCGGGCTGCTGTTCAGCGGCGCCGACATGGACCTGCAGGTTACCGAGCTGACCAACAACCGCAGCGACATCTACAGCCTGGGCAACCTGGTGGTGGCTGGCCGTGACAGCGCACGGGCCGCCAGGATGGAGAACATCTCCGGCACGCTCGAATCCCAGGGCAACATGCAGCTCGATGTCCAGGAGCTGATCAACCGCAAGGAAAAGATCGACTACAACAAGGAGTTCGTCTCCGGAAACATCACCGTCTCCAACTACTACTCGGGCAGCAAGCACCGGCAGACCAACTACTACGCCCGGGAGACCTTCCGCAACGTCATCAAGGAGGACTCGCCACAGTCCCTGCTCCACGCAGGAGGCAACCTGACGGTCCGGGGCGGCGACATCACCAATACCAACAGCACCCTCAGTGCGACGGGGAACATCAGCATCGATGCTGACAACCTGCTCAACAAGGGCGACGTAGCTGGGGAATCCGTCCGCACCCGGATGTGGTATTCCGGTTGGGCCAAGAAAAAGAGCGATTACGCCTTCAGTGGCGGCTACGTTGCCTCCTACAACGCGCAGACGACCCCGACGCCTATCTCCGAGCAAGCGTTCAACAACTACACCTCCGCCTGGGGCGGCGGCCTGGTCAGTGACGTCACCACCGATTCGCAGGTCGTGGGAGGCGCGATCTCCCCGGCCATCATCCAGGCAGGCGGGGCGATCTCGATCAAGGCCAGCCAGACGCTGGTGAACAGCTCGGTGACCGAATCCAAGCGTCCTGACCGAACCTCGCAGCCCGGGGTCGATACTTCGGTGCGCGGTGGTGTCGAACCGGTGGTCGTGAAGCTCAATGCACAACTGCCGCCAGACCTGGCCCAGCAGCAGGTCAACCCGCTGACCCTGCCAGGGTTCAGCCTGCCCTCGGGCCAGAACGGCCTGTTCCGCTTGAGCCAGCAAGACGGCAGCACCGCCACGGGGGCCGCGCCCCAGCAGTGGAGCATGGGCAGCGCCCAGGTCAGCAACGTGCAGCACCAGAAGGCCGTGCCCACGGGCGTGGAACGAGAGGTGGCGATCACCGGCTCGACCCAGCTCCAGGCCCAGGCGCTGGAGTCACTCCAGGCCAATCGCCAGAAGGGTGAGCGCGCGACCGGCGCCACGGCGATCACTGTCGCAACGCCCGGTATCGAGACAGGCCCGCTGGGGCGGACCACGGTTGCCGATAGCCAGCCAACCGCGACCTTGAGCAACCAGGCCTCCGACCCTGGCTTGCTGAACATCAACCGCGTGCAGGGGTTGCCGGAGCGCTCCCCGGCGGCTCAGCCGCACAAGTACCTGATCGAAACCAACCCGGTGCTGACCGACCTCAAGCAGTTCATGAGCTCGGACTACCTGTTGTCCAACCTGGGCTACAACCCGGACGACAGCGCCAAGCGCCTGGGCGACGGCTTCTACGAACAGAAGCTGATCCAGCAAGCGGTAACCGCCCGCACCGGCCAGCGCTTCATCAATGGCCAGGACACCGACGAGAAGCTGTTCAAGTACCTGATGGACAACGCCATCAAGAGCAAGCAGCAGCTCAACCTGGCGGTGGGCGTGAGCCTGACCTCCGAGCAGGTGGCGGCCCTGACCCATGACATCGTCTGGCTGGAAAGCACCGAAGTGAACGGCGAGCAGGTGCTGGTGCCGGTGCTCTACCTGGCCCACTCCAACAACCGCCTGGCGCCCAATGGCGCGCTGATCGCCGGCAGCGACCTGAACCTGATCGCCGGGAAGAACCTGGACAACGCCGGCACCCTGCGGGCCACCCATAACCTCTCGGCCCAGGCCGGGCAAGACCTGGTCAACAGTGGCCTGATCGAAGCCGGCGACCGCCTCGACCTGCTGGCCGGCAACACCCTGGTGAACAAGGCCGGCGGCATCATTGCCGGGCGTGACGTGAGCCTTAGGGCCAGCCAGGGGGATATGATCAACGAGCGCACCGTCACCGGCCTCGACAGCGGCATTGGCGATCATCGCTTCCACAACGATTTGCTCGACAGCAGCGCACGGATCGAAGCGGCCAACCAGTTGAGCGTGGATGCCGGTCGCGACCTCCTCAACAACGGCGGCAGCCTGAAAAGCGGCGCCGACCTGAGCCTCAAGGCCGGTCGTGACATCCGCATCGCCTCCGTCGAGAAAATCGACAGCGCCGACCAGGGCGCCCATCACCGCAGCCAGACCATCGCCCAGTCTGGCTCCACCGTGGAAGCCGGACGCGACCTCAAGGCCCAGGCGGGCCGTGACCTTACTGCCATCGCCAGCCAGATCGAGGCCAAGCGCGACATCAACATGACCGCTACCGAGAACCTGACCCTGGCCTCGGCAGCCGATGAAGAGCACGCCTATAGCAAGACCAAGAAGGTCACCCGCCAGCAAGACCAGGTCAAGCAAGTGGGCACCAGCGTCAAGGCGGGTGGAGATGTAAGTTTGGGGGCGGGGCAGGATCTGACCCTGATCTCCAGCCGGATCAGTGCTGGTGATGATGCGTACTTGGTAGCGGGTGACAAGCTGGAGCTACTGGCCGCCCAGGACAGCGAATATTCGCTGTATGACATGAAGAAAAAGGGGAGTTGGGGAGCCAAGAAAACCAAGCGCGATGAAGTGACCAAGGTCACCCATGTCGGGAGTGAGATCGCCGTGGGAGGTGATTTGGTGCTGGCCAGTGGTGGAGACCAGAAGTATCAGGCCGCCAAGTTGGAAAGTGGCAATGACATCAGCCTGAACAGCGCAGGGGCCGTCACCTTCGAAGGCGTGAAGGACCTGCATCAGGAGAGCCACGAAAAAAGCAACAACAGCCTTGCCTGGACCAGTGCCAAGGGGAAAGGCAATACAGATGAGACATTGCGGCAGACTCAGTTTGTGGCTCAGGGTGAACTGATCATTAAGGCCGCCGACGGTCTGAAGATTGACATCAAACACATCGACCAAAAGTCCGTTAGCCAGACCATCGATGCAATGGTACAGGCCGATCCCCAACTAGCTTGGCTGAAGGACGCCGAGAAGCGTGGTGATGTCGACTGGCGCCGAGTTCAGGAAGTCCACGACAGTTTCAAATACAGCCATTCTGGCCTTGGCCAAGGCGCGATGCTCGCCATCATGATCGTGGTGACGGCCCTAACGGCGGGGGCTGCAAGTGCTGCGATGGGAACGGCGGCGGGTGCGACCGCTGGTTCTGGAACCGCGATGGCGGCAGCGGGATCTACTGCGGCTGGAAGTACCGTGGCAGCAGGTTGGGCAAACGTTGCGGCCACCGCAGTTGTGACATCCGCTGCCAGTGGTGCGGCAATCAGCACAATTAATAACAAAGGAAATCTAGGGGCTGTTCTCAAAGATGTGACCTCAAGCGATAGCTTGAAGGGCTATGTGGCCGCAGGTGTCAGTGGGGGCATGGGAGGGGCCAATATCGGGGTCCGTTTAGCAGTTAACTCTGCTTTGAAAACTGTGACCAATGGCGGGAAGTTCAAAGACAATCTTAGTCAAGCGGCTATAGGTCTAGCGGCTGACACGCTGAGTGCAGTTATTTACCAAAAAGTGGGTGACAGCCTAGTTGGTAGTGGGTTACCTACTAAGGTAGCTGTTCATGCCATCGTCGGTGGTTTAATTGGCGAGGCTGCAGGTGGTGATTTTTCAACTTCAGCACTAGCAGCTGGGGCAAACAAAACATTAATTGCGCTTGTAGGAGATAAGATATTTCCTGGCGAAGCTCATGAGCAAGTTTTGGCAATGACTTCGCAGCTTATTGGTATGACCGTAGCTGCCGCTGCGGGAGGTAGCGAGAAAGATCAGCAAGTCGCAGGTTGGGTGGCACAACAGGCAACAGTGAATAATTTCTTAAAGCACGAAGAGGTTGATGAACTCGCAAAAGAATTAGTCGGCTGTAGAGTTTCGGCAAATCCAGCCGTATGTCGAAATAATGTACAAAGTAAATACCAAGGCCTAAGTGATAGTAAGTCTGGTGTAAAACTTTACGGTTGCAAGTCAGGGGGTGAGGCCAGTTGTTTTAATCAGTTAGCGGATGTTGAGGCTGGTTCTAGAGCATTTGATCGCCTCTTAGGATCATTTTCGCTTAGTGATGAAGAGCGGGATATAGTTCAGCGTTTTCAAGATATTAATCATGATGACGAACGTGTTGCGTATGATCCATGGAAGCAAAAATTTTGGGAAGAGTCAGGTGTCGCTAGTATTCCTTTGCTTGCTGGTGGGGCTGCAAAGGTAGTTGCTAGGGAAGTTGTTGGGGAGGCACCTGCTGTAGCTAACACTCCGAAGTGGGATACAGTCGGAACTCGTGCAGAGGGAGACTTTGGTTACTTAAATCAAACGCCTAAATTTGTACCTGTTGTTAGGTTTACTCATGGTGACCTTTTTTCGCATAGTATAAGAACTTCGAAAGGTCCCGTTGATTTTATAGCGGAAACGGTTATAAGGGGTGAGACTTTAATCTTGAAGGACGTCGCAGTTTATGGGCAGAGTAGTGCGGCTTTAACGGGGTTGCAGCGAGAGATTTTTCGTGCATCCTCTGAGCTTAAAGAGTTTGCAAAGCAGCAAGGTTTTAAACGTTTGGAGATTAAGGGGACGCGGGTGGAGAATAGCAGTTCGGCTCGACCTGGTCATGATGTTAACTTGGGGTGGGACTTGTTATGACTGATTTACTAGATATTAGACGAAAGGTTAAAGAGGGGCTGGAAGTCGGTGAGGCTGTTATTTTACTTCATGGATTAGGTTTTACGGTTGTTGAAAGTATGAGGTTTTTAGTTGATGAGTATGGATTAACACTTGCGGAAGCAAAGAGAATCGTATCTGGCAGTCCCGTTTGGAGTGAGGTTGTTGCGGCAGCTGCTCCTCTTCAGGATGATATAGTAAATTTTTTAGGCGAAGATAAGGGTGAGTTTTAATCCGTTTGATGTTCAAGGTTTCAATAGTGGAAGATTATTATCAATAGTAAGGGCGGTTCAAGTGTTAAGACCTATCTGTAAACTAGGCATGTTTCTCTTGGTCATACTGCTTTATGGCTGTGCCTCAGCCCCATCAATTGAGAAGATGCAAGCCGAAGTCGCTCAGTACTCACCACCCAAACCTGCAGTTGCTGATAAAGGGTTGGTATACGTCGTTCGTCCCAGCAATCTGGGAATGATGGTGCGTTTCAATGTCTTCCTGGATGACAAGGAAGCCGACTCTGAAATGGGCTACAACCGTGGTAACCAATACATCTATTTTTACGTCACCCCAGGTCAGCACGTTATTAGCTCCAAGGCTGAAAACTGGGCAGACATGCCTGTGATGGTGAAAGCAGGCGAAGTTATCTACCTGAAACAAGAAGTTGAAGTTGGCGTGGTAATGGCTCGCAATAGCTTGAAGGTGTTAAGCGATGTGGAGGGCCGTTATCTAGTCAAAGATGCAAGCCTGGGCACTATTGCTAAAGAGAGCAAATAAGCCTTTTATTGGTATCGCGATCAATTGCGATGAAATAGGGCGACTTTCAAGTCGCCCTTTTGGCTTGCTGGAGCACCTGCTCCAGCAATCTTGATGAGATTTCCAATTCACCTGCTTGATGATGAAAACAGAAAGCTGGTCAATCCGATTGTTGATGCCTCAGGCAGGAATCCCACCAGTGGCGGCTATGCTGAAGATGGCGCGCCAGGCGGTTTACGCAGCAGGGCCCGCCATGGGGTATTCGCGTTCCTGGGGTAGCAGGCGCCGCGCCTCTTCCAGGTCGCCAGCCAGCACCCGCTCATGGATGCGATGCGCCAGCGGCGTGACGTCGCTGATGCGCTGGATCCACTGGTTCACGTACAAGCCCACCGCTTCCTGGCCAAGGCCGATCTGGATGGCCCGGTGTTCCTGGGGCCGCAGGTGCAGGTCGCGCTCCGGGTCCCACTGGATGCGCACCGGCGACTGGTCTTTCAACTGCAACCATTGCTCTTTGCTCAGCCCCTCCTCGGCATGGCTCGGGCAGCTGTGGGCCAGGGCCCATTCGAAGCCTTCGCGGCTGATGTCGATGGCCAGGATGCGGCTCTGCCCAGCGTCTTTGAAGCCCCAGCCGGCGCGATACATCATCCAGAGGAAGGAGGGCTTTATCCAGGTCATGCGCTCCATCTTGAACGGTGGCGAGACGAAGGTGCCATGGGCCAGCGCCGCATCGGCAATGCTTGCCGAGTAGGCCTGGTAGACGCGCAGGGTGCAGGCGTCGTAGACCGCCCGGATCTGGCGCAGGGGGATGTTGTCGGCCGTTGCAGGCATGGTGTTTCCTTGTGAAAACGGACGGCTGAGTGGCCGCCCGTGATGCGCCTGGTGCGCTGCGCCATGCACTGTTGCGCGGCATTTGTGTGCTGGTGCAGCAGGCGCAAGGGTATTCAGCGGGAATGCTGTACCGAAAGAATGTCGCCGGTCGCCGCGTCGATATCCACCCTGAACATCGCCTGGTCGCGTTGCCGGCTGAACATGCAGGTGAAGACGCTGGGCGAATCCTGCGGGAACTGTTCGAACCAGCTGTAGACCCCGGTTTCGAGTTGGCCATCGATCAGCAACTGGTCGGTAATCCGGATCTGTTGCTGGCGGTCGCCGGAGACCACGTAGAGGGTCGCGGCTATGCCCGTGTCGTCATCGTTCCACAGGATGGCGAGGTGTTGCCGATCCGGTACCACGATCGCCAGCAGGCCGCGGCTGTTGACCACGCTAAGGAGCTGTTCCTGCCAGCGCCAGCGTGCCTCGACGACCAGGCAAGGAGACCACCCGAGGGCGATCATCCGGTCCACCGTCATGTTTTCGTCGATGACCTTGCCGTCTTCCCGGATGCGTTCGAAATCACTGATCACTATTTTCACTCCACAGGCAGCACTTCAGGCGTGCCGACTATTTTCAGAAACCTCTCGTCGAGGAACTCCACTTGCTTCACCCCGCCCTTGTAGTTCTCCAGCGGACCGGTGATGCCACTGTGAATCTTTTGCGGGGCGGTGGTTTCGACGGTGATCACATGGGACACATCTGTCTTGAACCGATCGAGGATCACCAGTTTATCCCGGGCATAGGCCTGGTTGGGAATCGCATCGGGGGTGGCGAAGCCGCCGAAGGCCTTTTTGCCCTGCATGATGGCTTCGGCCTGGCCCTTGGCGACCACCATCTGGTATTGCGTTCCCGGTGGCACTATCTCGGTCTTGACCTGGGTTCCTTCCAGCCACGCTGGCAAGTCGCCCTTTTCGATCATCACCTTGTTGACCTCCGCGGCCGTGCGCACTTCCAGTACCTGCGACTGGTTGGCCAGGCGCGCGGCGTTGCGTTCCGCGCTCATCTTGGCCATTTTCGGCCCGGCGCCGAGCAGTGCCAGGCCGGCGATGCCCTGCAGCAGGTCACGGTAGCCCGGGCCGAGCCGGTCACCGATCTGTCCGAGCAATTCCATGCCGCCATAGATTGCAGCCCCCACCGCCACGGTGGTCAACAGGGCTGCCACGCCGGCCATGGCCGCCAGCACCAGGGCTCCTGCGGCAGCGACCAGGCCCAATGCCTCCAGGCCGGTATGCAGCCAACCCTCGATATCCAGCACGAACTCCACCCGCAGCGTCGGGCCGCCGATGAATGTGTTCTGGCTACCGGACTTGATGTGCGCCCCGCAGGTCATCTTGCTGGTCAGGCGCGCCGCCGGCTTGCCGTTGATGTACACGGTGGCGCTGCCTTCGGCGATGGTGACCGGGAACGGCCAGGGCGGATGCCCCAGGGGAAAGCCGCTACAGGAGCTCGATACATCCTCACCGGCCCGCATGGCGTTGCGCAGGTTGACGAAGACGTTGGGGCTGCCTCTTATGAGCTCGCCGGTGGTTGGCTCGGGCAAATCGAAGATGGTCGACAGGCCTTTCACCAGCTGGAACATCGACAGGCCGCCAGCGGCGACCGAGCCCGCCAGGATCACCACCGCCAGGCCGCCCGTTGCGGCAGTTGCCGCGACGATGGCTGCACCGATGAGAGCCCCGGCGACCGCGCCGGCGATCATCGCCGCAACTCCGAATCCATGGGCGATTTCATCGCCAAACCGCGCTGCGGCCTGTACATCCATGCTGAGACTCCGCCCTGGGTGCGCCAAGCACCTTTTTGAGCTACTGATTGTCGTGAACGGCGGATTATCGAAGAGCGGCCCGGGGGGCAGCAAGTCCTGGAAGTTACCCGGCATTCGCCAATGCCCCACACCGTCACACCGGCCAGGGCTCGCCGGGTGGGCAAGGCGTGCCAGCGAGCCAATGTCACAAGCCGCAGCAGGGGATGGCGGAAGATTCACGCCAATGATGAAACCCTGTTCGAAGAGCCCTCAGCACCTGATTGCTGGCTTGAACTCAGTGTTCTGAGTGGTCGTGGCTGGAAAATTCCACTTTTTTTAATTTACAACCACCCCTGCGCTCAAGCTCAATCTCCCACCGCGCCTTGCGTGAAGGGGCGCATTCATTCAAGCCGGCTATAGTCTGGTGCTCACCCCGTTTCCATCCGCAAAAAGGTGCTTTCGTATGTCTCGCTTTGCCTCCCGCAATACTTGGCTGGCCGCTGGTGCCGTGCTGTTGTGCCTGCAACTTCCCGTGCAGGCCCAGGAGCGTTTCACCCTGAATGTGCCCGGGGTGTCGGATGACCGGCTGTTCACCACCGGCAATGCCAGTGATGCCAAGGGCTGTGGCGGGCATAACAACTCCCCGGCGCTGAGCTGGACCGCAGGCCCCGCCGGGACCTTGAGCTACGCCATCGTCATGCATGACCCGGATGGCGCCAAGGGCCAGGGTGTCGATCACTGGGTGCACTACGGCCTCAAGGCCAGCACCCGGCAGCTCCCGGCCGGCGCCGGCACCAAGCCGAACCTGGAAGGCCTGGCGGGTATCAACAGCCGCAACAGCACCACCTACATGGGGCCGTGCCCGCCGGTGGGCGACAGCGCCCATCACTACATCATCCAGATCTTCGCCCTGGACATTTCGCCCGAGGCCTTGCCTGCCGGGCTGACCCGTGCCCAGCTGCTGGAGAAGATCAACGGCCATGTACTGCGCAATAGCAGCGTGGTGCGCCGCTACTCGCGCTGACGAATTTTTTTCCGGGGGCTTAACCCGAATCGCCAAGGCGCTTCGTCTGAAGGGGGGAATGGATCATTTCTTCCCCGAGGTCAGCCCCCATGTTCCTTCCTCTGCATTTCCTTCGCCCGGCCACCCAGGGTTTCGCCATCGCTGGCCTGCTGCTGGCGATTGCCGGTTGCGGCGTGTCGTCCAAGCCTGATGCCACTGCGGAGGCTGCGGCCCAGGGCACCCTGCAGGCGGCGCCTGAGGCCCAGTACGAGATGCCGCGTGCCGATAGGTCGCTGGCCAAGCGCGGCTTGCGCCCGGTATCGATGATCGCGCCCATGCCGGCGCCGGCGGAGTACCGCGAGTCATTCCAGGCCTACCGGGACGAGCCGCGCGAGCAGTACCAGGCCCTGCCGGACAACCCGATCCACAGCGTGGCCGAGGCCCCGGTGTCGACCTTCAGCGTCGACGTGGACACCGGCGCCTACGCCAATGTCCGCCGCTTGCTCAACCAGGGCAGCCTGCCGCCCGAAGGCGCGGTGCGCCTGGAGGAAATGGTCAACTACTTTCCCTACGACTACGTCTTGCCCAGCGATGGCTCGCCCTTCGGCGTGACCACCGAGCTGGCGCCCACGCCGTGGAACCCCCATACCCGTTTGCTGCGCATCGGCA
Source organism: Pseudomonas sp. B6(2017) (assembly GCF_002112765.1). Lineage (NCBI taxonomy): Bacteria > Pseudomonadati > Pseudomonadota > Gammaproteobacteria > Pseudomonadales > Pseudomonadaceae > Pseudomonas > Pseudomonas sp. B6(2017). The sequence continues at coordinate 51,883 of NZ_NEIQ01000014.1, forward strand.
TCAAGGCTTCGGATCGCGCGGTGGCCCAGTTGGTCCCGGCCAACCTGGTGTTCCTGGTGGATGTCTCCGGCTCCATGGACCGTCGCGAAGGCCTGCCCCTGGTCAAGAGCACCCTCAAGCTGCTGGTGGACCAACTGCGCGACCAGGACCGGGTATCGCTGGTGGTCTATGCCGGGGAGTCGCGGGTGGTGCTCGAGCCCACCTCCGGTCGCGACAAGGCCAAGATCCGCAACGCCATCGACCAGCTCACCGCCGGAGGTTCCACCGCTGGCGCCTCGGGTATCGAGATGGCCTACCAGATGGCCCAGCAGGGCTTCATCGACAAGGGCATCAACCGCATCCTGCTGGCCACCGACGGCGACTTCAACGTCGGGGTCAGCGACTTCGACAGCCTCAAGGCCATGGCGGTCGAGAAGCGCAAGAGCGGCGTGTCCCTCACCACCCTGGGTTTTGGCGTGGATAACTACAACGAGCACCTGATGGAGCAGCTGGCCGACGCCGGCGATGGCAACTACGCCTATATCGACAATCTGCGAGAGGCGCGCAAGGTGCTGGTGGACCAGCTCAGCTCGACCCTGGCGGTAGTGGCCAAGGACGTGAAGCTGCAAGTGGAATTCAACCCGGCCCAGGTCAGCGAATATCGCCTGCTGGGCTATGAGAACCGGGCGCTCAAGCGCGAAGACTTCAGCAACGACAAGGTCGATGCCGGGGAAATCGGCTCGGGGCATACCGTCACGGCGTTGTATGAAGTTGTCCCGGTGGGCGAGAAGGGCTGGCTGGAGCCGCTGCGTTACGGCCAGGCCAAGACTTCCGCCGCCAGTGGCAAGGCCGATGAGCTGGCCATGCTGCGGGTGCGCTACAAGGCGCCGGAAGGGGGTAGCAGCCGGTTGATCGAGCGGCCGATCAGCACCCAGCAGCCGACGGAGTTGGCCAAGGCCAGCCCCGACCTGCGGTTTGCCGCCGCCGTGGCGGCGTTCTCCCAGCAGCTCAAGGACGGTCGCTATACCGCGGATTTCAGCCTGGCCGACACCGCCAAATTGGCCCGGGGCGCCAAGGGCGATGACCCCTACGGGTTGCGTGGTGAGTTCGTACAGCTGGTGGAGCTGGCGCAAAGCCTGCAAACTCAAGCCCCCAAAGATCGGGCGGCCGATGCGCTGGGCCAGCATGCCGTGCAAAGCCGCCTTGAGTAGAGCCATGACGAGCAGTGAACAGGAGTTCCAGCGCCCTATGTCTGCTCCCCATCCGTCCCCCGACGCCAGCAGCGACGAAGCGCTGCTGGCGCGTTATCGTGCTGGCGAAGGTGCGGCCTTCGAACTGCTGTACCAGCGCCATCGCCAGGGCCTGTACCGTTTCCTGCTCGGTTTGTCCGGCAAGGCGGAGCTGGCCGAAGAGGTCTACCAGGAAACCTGGCTCAGCCTGATCCGCAGCACCAGCGGGCCATCGGGCCGGGCCAGCTTCCGCACCTGGCTGTACCAGATTGCCCGCAATCGGTTGATCGACCACTGGCGCAAGCACGGTGTGCGCAACCCACTGCACGACAGCTATGACGAACAACTGCATGCCGAGGCTGACGAAACCCCAGGGCCCGAGCAGCAATTGAGCCTGTGCCGCGACCGGCAGCGCATCGAGGCGGCCCTGCAAGACCTGCCCGAAGACCAGCGTGAAGTGTTCCTGCTGCGGGCCCACGGCGAGCTGGAATTGCCGCAGATCGCCAGCCTGACCCATGCACCGTTGGAGACGGTGAAGAGCCGTTTTCGTTATGCACTGAAAAAACTGCGTCGGCTCCTGGCCGAGGAGGTACTCACATGACTGACGCCCGACAGACCCCATCCGCCGAGGAGCAGATGCTGGCCCATGTGCGCGAGCACAGCGCCATGGAACCGCCCGCCCATCTCGACGCCCTGATCCTGGCTGCTGCCCGCCGCGAGGCTCCCGCTCCCCGTCCCGGGTGGTGGCAGCGCTGGCTGCAGGCCTGCCAGCGCCCGCGTTACCAGGTGGCCTTTGCCAGCTTGTTCGGCGTGGCCTTGATCATTGGTATGGTGCAGCGCACTCCGGAGCAGTACCCGACCCAGGTTTTCGCCCCGGCGCGAGCCCCAGCCCCGATGCCTGCGGCAGCCAAGGCCAGGCCCCGGACCATGGAACAGGCCGAGATGGCCCCGGTACCAGCCCCGGAACCGGCACCGGCCGAGGCATCCGGTGCCCTGAGCGCTCCCGCCCCGGCGGCGCCCACCAGCAGCTTCGCGATGGCACCGCACATGGACCGGCTCGAGGAACGGCTCGCGCAATCGGACGTCCCCACCGAGGCCCAGGCATCGCACCTGGCCAAGCGCATGGCCGCGACGCTCGGCCCGAGCCCCATCGAGCGGCTGGACCCGGTCCTGAAGGAGGTGTTGCGCCTGTGGGACGGCGGCCATAACCGAGAGGCGGCCGAGCTGTTGCTCAAGCTCTATGCCGCCTACCCGGACGAGGACCTGGACGGCCGCTTGCACGCCTTGCGTCGGCGGTGAGGCACAAGGATTGGCCCTCAAGGCGGAAAACGCGCACTATCGTGGCCGTTTCCAGAACTTGAGAGGCCGTCCATGGCACCTCGCATCGACCGCATTGCGGCAATGTTGAACTGCCCGATCAAGGGCGCGCAGATCCGTCAGGCCATCAAGGAGAGTCGCAAGGACTTCGACCTTGAACAGACCGAAGAGGGCGATGCCGAAGCGCTGGCGCCGCAGGCCGAGGCAGACCTGCCGAAGGCCGACGAGGCTGAATGAGCCCGGCGGCCTGAATCTTCAGGCGTAAGGCGTGGCGGGCAGGTCGAGGAACTCGGCGCAGGCGCCATCCGCGCTCATGCGCCGGGCCCGCTCCGGCAGCAGCCGATGGTGGTTTTCCACTTGCCAGCGATACCAGCTCAGGCGTTGGACGATCCGCCGCTTGCAGGCCGGCGGCAGCTGCCCCAGCAGGTCGGCGCTGCCAGGCGCCAGGCGGGCTCGGGTCGAGTAGTAGTTGAACAGGTTTTCCCGCAGGCCGAAGCAGTCTTCCAGGGTTTGCTCGATGCTGTAGGCATACAGCTCGAAGCTGGCACTGAGCTGCTGCGCGCCGTCGGCGTTGTCGCGCAGGTAGCTGAAGATTCCCGGCCAGTTGATGCAGTACAGGTGCTCGTCCCAATCGCCGTCCCGGGTCAGGTACTGGCCCTGGCCACGAAAGAACAGCAGTACTTCCTCACGCTCCAGCGCCTCTTCAAAGTTGCTTTTCATCTTGTGTTCCCTTGACCTGGGCAATGCTCACAGACAGCGCCACGCATTCGATCACGCTGTCGAAGCCGATCTCCAGGCGCACGTAGCAACCGGGGTTCAAGCGCGTGAGCTGGGCACGCATGGGCCCATCGAAGCGTGTGCCGCTCATGGCCAGTTCGCTGATGCCCTGGATCTCCAGCACCAAGCTGCAATGGCTCGGCCCTGGCGGGCTGTTCCAGCTGGCGGGCAGGAGCAGGCGGGGCAACTCCCCGGACAGGGCCAGGCGCAGTCGTTCGCCATGGAACTGTGGGCCGGGCGTCTGCAGCTCGTAGGGCGTGGCGGCGAGGCCGAACAACGCTTTCCAGGCCTCGGGGTTATCGACGCTGAACAGCCAGTCGCGGCTGCCGCGATCCCGTTCGGCAATCTCCTGGCATTGCTTGAGCGAGGGCAGGTCCGCACGGACCAGGTCGTCGTGCCACAGCTCGCGGGCAGCACGCAGCAGGCGTTGGAAAAAGTCGCGGCTATCGATCACTCGCTCCGGCCAGCCGCTGGGCCACTGCGAGTCCTCGTAGTCGTCCTCGGGCGGCTCCCAGACCTGCCCGAAGTCGTAGTGCGCATCCGCCACGGCCGCTTGCAGCGCCAGGACCCGCTGCTGCCGATGGCGGAAGCTCTCGCGCACATCGTCCCGCGCCAGGCAGTAGCGACGAATCAGCTGTTCACGGTCGTCTGGGTCATTGGGGTCATAGCGGCTCAACTCGGCATCCAGCGCCTCGGGCATGCGGTAGCCGGTGAAACAGGCGATCCAGCGCTGCAAGGTCGGTTGGTACGGTTGGTCGAGCAAGGGGTGGCGCAGCATCGGGACCTCCTGTCCTGGGGGCGAGGAATGTAGCAAGTTGCCCTCCGCCTGGGCAGGCCTGGGTGGCCAGGCCGTTGTCGTCCGGTCTTGGCCGGGCCAACAAAAAAGCCCCGGGCCATGGGCCTGGGGCTTTCTCGTTGAAGCTGGCGCACTCGGCGGGATTCGAACCCACGACCCCTGCCTTCGGAGGGCAGTACTCTATCCAGCTGAGCTACGAGTGCAGTGCGGGCGACATCATACCTATGTCCACCCGGGGCGTCCACGCTGGTTTTCATGCGCGTGTGGTTGTCGGTCGCGATCCCCGGAAACCCCGGGGCTAGCGGTAGTTTTTCCCGCTGAACCGATCCTCTGCCCCGGCGCACCCTGCAGCCATGTCCGTGCGATCACGGGGCACAGGGAGGTGCGGGGATGAACTGTTCCATGCAAGGAGAGCTGTCGGCGGCGTTGGCGGACCATCTGTTCGAGTCCAGTTGGCGGGCGGTGCTGCCCGGCTTGCAGCGCCGCGCCCGGCAGCTGGCACGAGGCAATGCCGATGGTGCCCAGGAGTGGCTGGCAGCCACGGCGATCAAGGCCTTGCTGTTCTTTCGCCGGTCGCCGGAGCGGATCCGCGACCCCCAGGGTTTCCTGTTCCTGGTCCTGGAACATGTGTTTCTCGACAGCTGCCGGCGGCGGACTCGGGAACAGCGGTTGTTCGTCGACCTGGGCGATGTCGAGCAAGACCCCTTGCAGCAACTGGAAGCCCCGCAGATCTCGGTGCTCGAGCATGTGGAACTGCAAGAAACCCTGGCCCAGCTCAGCCGACGTGTGGCGCAGTTGCCCCTCAAGAAGCGCAGGCTGTTTGAACTAAAGTTCATCGAGGATCTGCCCTACCCGCACATCGCCGCCGAGCTGGGTATCAACCAGCCCCTGGTCCGCAAGCATGTGCAATTGCTGCGCGAGCAGCTGCGCTGAAGCTCGACGAGGATTCACAACTGGCGCGCCGGAGCGTTTTCTTTCAGTGAGCCTGTTTTCGACGCTGTAGCCGGCGCCGCCGCCCCTGCGGTGGGCCATTCCATCTAAGGAGAGATGTATGCCAGATCCAATGGTCAACTCGCAGATCACCGATGCCGTCACCCAGACCAACGTCAAGGTGGTGGCCGAGGCGCCCGCCCAGTCCATTGCCTCGCTGTACCAGGTGGCCAGCCATTCCGCGGGCTTGTCGTTGCAGAACGCGGTCAACAGCCAGCAGGCGCTGAACCAGATCTCCAATGCGGTGGTGTCCAAGGCCGTGGCCCTGATCATGGCGATCGGCGAGTAGGGCTGATGGCCCGGGAGAAGCGTCATGGCTTGGTTCAAGAAGAAAACCCCTCGCACGGTTGAAGTCGGTGCAAAACCCGAGCCCGTGATAACGCTGGAGCCGGGCCCGGAAAAGGCGCCCGACCCGGTGCCTACGCCTGAACCGGCACCGCAAGTGCCGCCGTCCACGGGCGGCGACAAAGTCTCGATCATGGGGATGTTGAACGATCAGTTGCTCAAGAAGGCCAACAACCCGGACACCGGCGACACCTCGGCCTTGAACAGCCAGATCGTGCAGGCGGTGCAGTTCACCAATGCGCAGGCCTTCAGCTATGCCCCGGCGCAGATCGCCGTGCCTCCGGACATGATGATCAGCCAGGCGGCCGGCCTGGTGGCGCAGTCGGCCGCCGGTTATTTCGATGGGGTCAGCAAGCTGGCCCTGGCGGCCCAGGCGGTGCTGATCAAGCAGATGACCGAAAACATCGTCAAGGAAAACGTCACGGGGGCCGCCGAGGATGCATTGGGCGTGCTGGCCACCGACTTGATGGTGGGGGCTGCGGCGGCAGTGGCTGCTGCGGCCGGGGCCATGGAAGCCGATGCTGCGGCCGGGGCCATCGACAAGATCGACGCCAGCATCGCCAAGTACGCCGACACCCTGGCCAACCGTTCGGCATCCTGAACACCGCTCCCCGGGCGTGCAAGGCGTCCGGGGAGGTTGTACTCGGGGCCCGCGTGGGCTCTTTTTTCATCCCGGGCGCTGAAGCCCGATCAAGCCGACTACCAAGGCTTCAGCGCCATTCATCGACAAGGAGCATGAGATGGCGATTGAAGACCTAAATGCGTTGGAAACGATCCAGCGTTTTGCCGAAGCCTACCTGAATCGCCCGCTGACCCAGGTCGAAAGCCAGGTGCTCGATGCGTTCATCCGCGACAAGCCCCTGGACTTTTCCCAGAACGCCCAGCAGAGCGTCGAGCAGGCCCGCAAGCAGGCCATGGAGCTGATCCGCTCCGACAGCCAGCGCACCCGCAGCATTCTCGAGCAGGTGACCAGCCCCAGGGCCAACGACAGGGCCGACCCCCAGGCCCGGGAGTTGGTGCTCTCGCAGTTGCTCGCGGCCATCGCGGCCCAGGGCCAGGCGGCGCCACCTGCGCCTGCAGGCCCAGCGGACGATCCGGCGCTCAAGGCGATGCTCAGCGCCATGGTGCAGGCTGAGGTCAAGAGCGTGATCGAGAAGCAGATGGCCGAGCTCTCGCGGCAGGTCGAGCAAGCGCTCAAGCAGCTCAATGCCTCCGGCGGCAAGCCAGGGGGGCGTTGACGGCGGATCACCGATACCCGGCCCCGTTCACAGTCCCCTGGGTGCCACGTTCACTCAATGACACGGAATGCTCCGTGTGCCAAACAAAGGAAGTTGAGCCATGCCACTCGTAAATGAACAAATCACCGATGCCGTCACCCAGACCAACGTCAAAGTCGTCGCCGAAGCGCCGGCCATGGCGATGGGCACCATCTACCAATCCATGGCCCAGGCCACCGCGATCCTGTTCCAGAACTCGGTCTCGGCGCAGCAGCAGCAAAACACCCTGGCGCAGGCCGCGACCAACCAGGGCGTGATGCAGATCTACAGCGTCGACACCACCGCCGGTGCCGCGGCTACCGAGAAGGTCGCCCAGGGTGGGGTTGCCGACAATCTCACCAGCCTGCTGACGGTGCTCAAGTCCTTCCAGTCTTGAGGGCCTGACGGCTTAGCCCCGAATTGATTCTTCTTGCTGAAAAAATGGAGTTTTTATGAGCACAGTTAGTCCGCAAATCACCGATGCCGTGACCCAGAGCAACGTCAAGGTCGTCGCCGAGGCCCCGGCTGTTTCCATGGGTACTGTCTACCAGTCCATGGGCCAGTCCGTGGCCATCCTGTTCCAGAACTCGGTCTCGGCACAGCAGCAGCAAAACACCCTGGCGCAGGCCGCGACCAACCAGGGCGTGATGCAGATCTACACCGTCGATACCACCGCCGGTGCGGCAACCGCCGAGAAAGTCGCCCAGGGCGGTGTGGTCGACAACCTCGCCAGCCTGTTGACCGTGCTCAAGTCGCTCAACAGCTGATCGTCCCCCTGGCAACATGCCAGCGCCCCCGCTGTCTTCCGGCAGCGGGGGCGTTGTCTTTAGGGCGTGACGTTGATCCGAAAGTTTTCGCCTTGGGGACGTTTACGTTCTTTTTTTCGAACGGCCTATTGTCCTTTTACCCCCTTTGCTCCTAGGATTCGTTTGAGATTTCAAACGCTCTTGCCTGGGTGACCAAGCGCACGTCTATCCTTGTGTGCGACATTTTTCATGCTTCGACCCAGTGAACGATTTTCCTGACGGCAGCTTTGCCTCGGATCGTTGAATGCGCTGCCGCGCTCAATGGCCGACAAGGCGCCTTTTTTACAATCACAATTTGCCCCGCGTATGCGCGGTGCTGTTAAGGAAGCCGACATGCAGCTCAAAGACGCCCAGTTGTTCCGCCAACAAGCCTATATCGATGGTGCTTGGGTGGATGCGGACAGCGGCCAGACGATCAAGGTCAACAACCCAGCCACCGGTGAAATCCTCGGCACCGTGCCGAAGATGGGCGCCGTCGAAACCCGCCGCGCCATCGAGGCCGCCGACAAGGCCCTGCCGGCCTGGCGTGCCCTGACCGCCAAGGAGCGCGCCACCAAGCTGCGCCGCTGGTATGAGCTGCTGATCGAGAACCAGGACGACCTCGGTCGCCTGATGACCCTGGAGCAAGGCAAGCCACTGGCCGAGGCCAAGGGCGAGATCGTCTACGCGGCGTCCTTCATCGAGTGGTTCGCCGAAGAAGCCAAGCGCATCTACGGCGATGTGATCCCCGGCCACCAGCCCGACAAGCGCCTGATCGTGATCAAGCAGCCGATCGGCGTGACCGCGGCCATTACCCCGTGGAACTTCCCGGCGGCGATGATCACCCGCAAAGCCGGCCCGGCCCTGGCCGCCGGTTGCACCATGGTGATCAAGCCTGCGTCGCAAACTCCGTTCTCGGCCCTGGCCCTGGTCGAGCTGGCCCACCGTGCCGGCATCCCGAAAGGCGTGCTGAGCGTGGTCACCGGCAGTGCCGGCGACATCGGCGGCGAGCTGACCAGCAACCCGATCGTGCGCAAGCTGTCGTTCACCGGCTCCACCGAGATCGGTCGCCAACTGATGGCCGAATGCGCCAACGACATCAAGAAGGTGTCCCTGGAACTGGGCGGCAACGCGCCGTTCATCGTGTTCGACGACGCCGACCTGGATAAGGCGGTCGAGGGCGCGATCATTTCCAAGTACCGCAACAACGGCCAGACCTGCGTCTGCGCCAACCGCCTGTACATCCAGGATTCGGTCTACGACGCCTTCGCCGAGAAGCTCAAGGCCGCCGTGGCCAAGCTGAAGATCGGCAACGGCCTGGAAGAGGGCACCACCACCGGCCCGCTGATCGATGAAAAAGCCGTGGCCAAGGTCCAGGAACACATCAAGGATGCCCTGGACAAGGGCGCCACCCTGCTGGCCGGCGGCAAGCCCATGGAAGGCAACTTCTTCGAGCCGACCATCCTGGTCAACGTGCCCAAGGGCGCGGCCGTGGCCAAGGAAGAAACCTTCGGCCCGCTGGCGCCGCTGTTCCGCTTCAAGGACGAGGCCGAAGTCATCGCCATGTCCAACGACACCGAATTCGGCCTGGCCTCCTACTTCTATGCCCGCGACCTGGGTCGCGTGTTCCGTGTGGCCGAGGCCCTGGAATACGGCATGGTCGGGGTCAACACCGGCCTGATCTCCAACGAAGTGGCGCCGTTCGGCGGCATCAAGGCTTCGGGCCTGGGTCGCGAAGGTTCCAAGTACGGGATCGAGGATTATCTGGAAATCAAATACCTCTGCCTGGGTATCTGATCCGGTTTCAAGCGCGCAGGGCACGAGAGCGCTGTCCCCGCGCGCAGTTTTAAAACCGCACTATTCAAGGTGGCCCGGGACCACGGCGGCAGTCGATCATCGCATGCTGCCGCCGTCGCCTCCCCGCCCCGCAACCCTTGAACCGCACCGCGGCCGCCGCGGTGAATGAGGACACTATGAGCAAGACCAACGCATCCCTGATGAAACGCCGTGAAGCCGCCGTACCGCGTGGCGTGGGCCAGATCCACCCGATCTTCGCCGACAGCGCGAAGAACGCCAGCGTCACTGACGTCGAAGGCCGCGAGTTCATCGATTTCGCCGGCGGTATCGCCGTGCTCAATACCGGTCACGTACACCCGAAAGTCATCGCCGCGGTGACCGAGCAACTGAACAAGCTGACCCACACCTGCTTCCAGGTCCTGGCCTACGAGCCCTACGTTGAGCTGTGCGAGAAAATCAACGCCAAGGTGCCAGGCGATTTCGCCAAGAAAACCCTGCTGGTGACCACCGGCTCCGAAGCCGTCGAGAACGCCGTGAAGATCGCCCGCGCCAGCACTGGCCGCGCCGGCGTGATTGCCTTCACCGGCGCCTACCACGGCCGCACCATGATGACCTTGGGCCTGACCGGCAAGGTCGTGCCGTACTCGGCCGGCATGGGCCTGATGCCAGGCGGCATCTTCCGTGCGCTGTACCCCAACGAACTGCACGGCGTGAGCATCGACGATTCCATCGCCAGCATCGAGCGCATCTTCAAGAACGACGCCGAGCCTCGTGACATTGCCGCGATCATCATCGAGCCAGTGCAGGGCGAAGGCGGCTTCTACGTCGCGCCGAAGGAATTCATGAAGCGCCTGCGCGCCCTGTGCGACCAGCACGGCATCCTGTTGATCGCCGACGAAGTGCAGACCGGCGCTGGCCGTACCGGCACCTTCTTCGCCATGGAGCAGATGGGCGTCGCCGCTGACCTGACCACCTTCGCCAAGTCCATCGCCGGTGGTTTCCCGCTGGCTGGCGTATGCGGCAAGGCCGAGTACATGGACGCCATCGCCCCAGGTGGCCTGGGCGGCACCTACGCCGGTAGCCCGATCGCCTGCGCCGCGGCCCTGGCCGTGATGGAAGTGTTCGAGCAAGAGCACCTGCTGGATCGCTGCAAGGCTGTGGGCGAGCGCCTGGTGACCGGCCTCAAGGCTATCCAGGCCAAGCACCCGGCAGTGATCGGTGAAGTCCGTGCCCTGGGCGCGATGATCGCGGTCGAGCTGTTCGAGAACGGCGACAGCCACAAGCCGAACGCCGCCGCCGTGGCGCAGGTTGTGGCCAAGGCCCGTGACAAGGGCCTGATCCTGCTGTCCTGCGGCACCTACGGTAACGTCCTGCGGGTGCTGGTGCCGCTGACCGCGCCGGACGCGCAACTGGACAAGGGCCTGGCCATCATCGAAGAGTGCTTCGCTGAGCTTTGATGCCCGCCTGGGCTGATCGATAAAAAACCCGCTTCGGCGGGTTTTTTTCATTCCACGGTGGTCTATAGGCGGATTTGCGCTGTATGGAAGCCTGCGCATTGACTAAGGTGCAAGGGATTGCCTAGGGAGCGTGCCGCATGACCGCTGTTGATCTACCCGCTGTACCTCGCGTGCTGATCGCCGAGGCCGATCCCTGGTCCCGCGACCTGCTCGAGCAAGTGCTGCTTAACGTGCGTTGCGATGCTCGCCTGGATCTGTGCGCCGACGGCCAGGAAGCCATGGACCTGCTCAACGCCAAGCCCTACGACCTGGTCATCGCCGACTGGGAGCTGCCAGGCATCGACGGCCTCTCGCTGCTGCGTGCGATGCGCCAGCGCAAGCGCAATCCGCCGCAGCCGTTCATCCTGCTCAGCGTGCGCAGCGACAGCGCCAGCGTGCGTGAGGCCCTGCCCCTGGCCCCTACCGCGTACCTGACCAAGCCCCTGAACATGGAAGGCCTGACCCAGCGCCTGCAAGGCTTGCTGCTGGACGCTGGCCAGGAGGTCTCCTGCGAGATCCCGAGCCTGACGCCCGGCACGACCTTGTACAGCTTTCTCGAACACCGCCGCGAACTGGCCGACGGTGCGCCCCTGCTGACCGACGTGCAACTGGCGGTCAAGCGCAGCCTGCACCCCGAGGGGCTGGACCTGCGGCTGCTGGAGGACGAAATCCGCACCGACCCGCAAGTCACCGCCGTGCTGATCGCCGCTGCCAATAGTGCTGCCCAGCACCATGGCGACGGCGTGCAGACCCTGTCCCAGGCCCTGCACCGGCTCGGTACCGGGCAGAGCATGAACCTGATCCTCGGCCTGACCCTCAAGCGCAGCGCCCGCCTCAGCGACCCGGTCCTGGCCGACTATGCCGAGCGCTATTGGGGGCTATCGCTGCACGCCGCCGAGTACGGCCGGACCCTGGCCCGCCTGCTGGACCTGGACCAGGAGCGTTGCTACTGCGCCGGCTTGCTGCACCGCCTGGGCGACCTGGCGCTGCTGCGTTGCCTGCAAGAGTGGAAGCAGGCCGGCGGCGAGCTGGACGACCAGGAAGAGATCGGCGATGCCCTGGAGCGCTATGGCGCGGCCTACGGCTCGGCCCTGCGTACCCGCTGGCGCATGCCCCTGGAGCTGCGCGAGCTGATCGCCGCGGTCTACCAGCTCGGGGGTGGGGTCTACTCCCGCGAAGCCCTGGCGATGAACCTGGCGGGTCAGCTGGCGCACCTGACGCCCACCGAGGGCGTCGAGGAAGTGGCCCAGGGCAAGACCGCGCGGTTGCTGAAGATCGGCCTGCCGGAGCTGAGTCGCCTGCGCAAGGGTTGAGTGACCGCTGCGTTTGCATATCACCCGGTGACGATGCGGTTCTTGCCCTGGCGCTTGGCCTCGTACATCGCTGCGTCGGCCCGGGCGAACAGGCTATCCAGGCTCTCGTCTTCTGCCAGCAGGCTGGTCAGGCCCTGGCTGACCGTGATGCTGAAGACCTGGCCCTGGTGGCTGAAGTGCTGGCGCTGGATTTCTCGTTGCAGGCGTTCGGCCACCTGGCGCGCCATGTCGGCGGCGCAGCCGGGGAACAGCGCGGCGAACTCCTCGCCGCCGATACGCCCGAACAGGTCGCCCCGGCGCAGGGCGGCGCGTCCGCTCTCGGCGATGCGTTGCAGGACGATATCGCCCTCGGGGTGGCCATAGGTGTCGTTGATCACCTTGAAATCATCGATGTCCAGCAACAGGAAGGACAGGGGCGAGCCTTGCAGGCGGGCCTGTTCGAATTCGCGATTGGCACACTCGAAGAAGTGCCGGCGGTTGCTGCTCTGGGTCAGCGCGTCGGTGGTGGCCAGGCGCTGCAGCTCGTTCTCCAATTGCTTCTTTTCGCTGATGTCCTCGGCGATCCCCACCACGATCAGGCGCTGCCCGGGTTCGGCATTGCGGTTGATGAAGCATTTGTCGCTGAGCCAGCGCACCTGGCCCGTGGCGTCGATGATGCGGTACTCGCGGTCTTCCACCGCGCCTTTCTCCAGGACCTGGGCCAGGCTGCGCTCGGCGTATTCCAGGTCGTCGGGGTAGATGCTGTCGCGCCACTGGTTGTAGTCCGCCAGCAGCAGGCCGGCGGGGCGGCCGAAAATGCGTTCATAGGCCGGGCTGACGTACAGCACCTGGCGGCTTTCCCAGTCGAAGGCCCAAAGCACGGCGTTGACGCTGACCAGCAGCGAGTTGAACAGCTGCTCGCGTTCGGTCAGGCGAGCGACTTCGCCCTGGGCATGCATCAGGGCCATGAGGGTTTGCGCGGCCTCGGGCCACAGGGGAAGCGAAGATGGAATATCTGGATTCTTGTTGACCATCGGCACAATTCTCGAAGGGCGTGCCGCGTGGTGTTCGACAGCGGCTACAACCAAGCCCGCCTGGATGGCGAAGTGTTGCTTGAGATAGAGGATGGAACGCTAAGTTCCCGTGTGCCCCGGCGACGCGCCGGACGGTCGGCAGGCGCGGGTTGCGGGTGAGGCCGGAGGGAGTGTGCTCCCTCGCCTCGGGCGTGGCGAGGGATGCGGGTCAGGCGGCGCTGGGGCGCAGGGAGTAGGTCTTGAGCTGGTTGGCGAAGTCCCGCAGGGACTGGATGCCGCTGGCCTCGGCCTCGTGGACCCAGTCCTTGATGGCCGCCAGCATGTCGTGGCCGTTGGAGCTGGTCTTGACCCAGATCTGTTGCAGCGCCAGGCGCTTCTCGTAGATCACCTTCAACGCCTGGCTGTGTTCCAGCATGTTCTGGATACGCAGGTGGTGGCGGTCTTCCAGCAGGCTGGTTTCCCGGGACAGCAAGCGCTTGGCGCGGTGGAACTGGTGGCGCACCGAGTGATCGACCTTGGCCAGTTCCTGCTTGACCAGCGGGCCGATCACCAGCTTGCGGTACTGGGCCATGATCTGGAAGCGGTTGTTGAGGATCGCCATGGCGGTGTCCATGTCCAGGTGGCCCTTGCCTTCGACCCGATGGGCGATGGGCGCCACTCGCTGGACCTTGGCCAGGCCCAGCAGGCTGAACAGCTTGATCCAGCCCCAGCCCATGTCGAATTCCCACCTCTTCACCGACAGCTTGGCCGAGTTGGGGTAGGTGTGGTGGTTGTTATGCAGCTCTTCGCCGCCGACGATGATGCCCCAGGGCACCAGGTTGGTGGCCGCGTCGCGGCATTCGAAGTTGCGGTAGCCCACGGCATGGCCCAGGCCGTTGATCACGCCGGCGGCCCAGAACGGGATCCACATCATCTGCACCGCCCAGATGGTGATGCCGATGGTGCCGAACAGCAGCAGGTCGATCACCGCCATCAGCGCCACGCCGCCGAGTTTGTAGCGGCTGTAGAGGTTGCGCTCGATCCAGTCTTCCGGGCAGTTCTTGCCGTAGATGCGCAGGGTCTCGGGGTTGCGCGCTTCCTCGCGGTACAGCTCGGCGCCCTTGCGCATGACCGTGGACAAACCCTTGATCACCGGGCTGTGCGGGTCGTCGACGGTCTCGCATTTGGCGTGGTGCTTGCGATGGATCGCGGTCCACTCGCGGGTGTTCTGCGCCGTGGTCAGCCACAGCCAGAAGCGGAAGAAATGCTTGAGCCCGGCATTGAGCTCCAGGGAGCGGTGCGCGGAGTAACGGTGCAGATAGACCGTGACCGCAACGATGGTCACGTGGGTCATCAACAGGGTGACTGCCACCAGTTGCCAGGCGGACAAGCCAAGTAAACCTTCATACCACATAGGCGATAAGGCCCTCGATAGAGAAAAAACAGCCCAGGCATTATCACTAAGCCCGGTGAGAAAACCAGTCGCCCTTTCAGATAAGAGTGGCGGGATGTTTCTTCCTCTATAATCCCAAACTTTTCGTGTGGAAATAGACGGGCTTATGTCGGTTTCTTATCGCAATGGCTTGCGTGCTGCGCTGCTCTACCTGCTGCTGTCCATGGCCTGGCTGCAGCTCAGTGGCTATTTATTGAGCAGTTTCTTCGATGGATCGATCGACCAGGTCCTGTGGCAGCAAGCCAGCTGCTATGCCTGGGCCCTGGTCAGCGCGGTGCTGATCTTCTTTGCCCGTGCCCGCTTGCTGCGGGTGCTGGGCGCCGATCGCTGGCTGCGCCACCAGCAGAAGGACCGCGAGCGCCTGCGCCAGGCCGCGGCGGTGTTCGACTGTACCCGCGAGGGGGTACTGGTGAGCGACACCCAGGGGCAGATCGTCCACGTCAACCGCGCCTTCATGGAGATCACCGGCTACCAGCGCGAGGAGGTGCTGGGGCGCCAGCCGAGCATGTTCAAGTCCGGCCATCATTCGGTGGATTTCTACAAGGCGATGTTCGGCGCGTTGCGCCAGACCGGCGAGTGGAGCGGCGAAATCTGGAACCGGCGCAAGAGCGGGGAAATCTATCCGCAGTGGCAGACCATCCGTGCGATCCGTGACGAGCAGGGCGAGCTCACCCACTATGTGGCGGTATTCTCCGACATCAGCGCGATCAAGGATTCCGAGCATGAACTGGCGCACCTGGCCCACCACGATCCGCTGACCGACCTGCCCAACCGCCTGCTGCTCACCGACCGCGCCGAGCAGGCCCTGGCTTCGGCGCAGATCCACAAGCGCGGCTGCGCCATGCTGATGATCGACCTGGACCACTTCAAGATGGTCAACGACAGCCTCGGGCATAACGTCGGCGACCAGTTGCTCAAGGCTTTTGCCCAACGCCTGCGGGAGATGTTCGGCCCGGGCGTGACCCTGGCGCGCCTGGGCGGCGACGAGTTCGCCGTGCTGGCCGAAAGTTGCCCGCAGCTGGTGCAGGCGGCCGCCCTGGCCCAGCGCATCCTCGATGGTCTCAAGGAGCCGTTCCAGCTGGACGGTCACCAGGTGCTGATCAACGCCAGCATCGGCATCAGCCTGTTTCCCAGCGATGCCCGCAGCGCCAGCCAGTTGCTGCGCAACGCCGATGCCGCGCTGTTCAAGGCCAAGAGCGCCGGGCGCAATGGTTATGCGTTGTACACCGAGGAGCTCACCGCCCATGCCCAGCAGCGGGTGGAGACCGCCTTCGAGTTGCGCCGCGCCCTGGACCGCCAGGAGCTGCGGGTCTACTACCAACCCGTGCACGACCTGGCCAGCAGTCGCCTGGTGGGCGTCGAGGCCCTGGTGCGCTGGCAGCACCCGCACCGGGGCCTGGTGCCGCCGGCGGAGTTCATCCCCATCGCCGAACGCACCGGGATGATTGCCGAGATCGATGCCTGGGTCATGGGCGAGGCATGCCGGCAGATGTGCCAGTGGCAGGCCGAGGGCGTGGTGCTGTCGTTCATCGCGGTGAATGTCTCGACCCGCCTGTTCGCCCGTAGCGAGCTGTACCAGCAGGTGGCCCAGGTACTGCACGACACCGGGCTGGATCCGGCCTACCTGGAGCTGGAGGTCACCGAAAGCGCGCTGATGGATGACCCGGAAGTGGCCCTGGAACAGATGCATCGCCTGCGCGAGCTGGGCATCCGCCTGGCCATCGACGACTTCGGCACCGGCTATTCGTCGCTACTGCGGCTCAAGCGCCTGCCGGTGCAGAAGCTCAAGATCGACCAGGGTTTCGTCGCCGGTTTGCCCTGGGACGAGGACGATGCGGCGATTTCCCGGGTCATCGTGGCGCTGGCCCAGAGCATGGGCATGCAGGTCCATGCCGAAGGCATCGAGCAGATGGAGCAGGCGCGGTTCCTCCTCGACCAGGGCTGCGATCTGGGCCAGGGCTACTGGTTCGGCCGGCCGATGCCGGCCTCCTTGCTGGACTGGGACAACGCCCCGCAGATCCTCTGACCTGCCTGATGCAGCTTGCGGGTGCTGCGCCCCGGTCGCGGCCTCGCTGCGTTCGACAGCGGCTCCAGGCGCTTCGCGTAGCGGCCGCAAGAGGGTGGGCACGGACTCAGGGGGCCCGTAACTGCGCGCCCCGCCGAATAATTTCCACTGGTTATATAAACATTCTTAAATAGTATTTTTAAGAATATCCCTGCCTATCTACTATTGCTCCACGCCACCCGCAGTGCCGCCACTGCACGGCACATCCCACTCAGGAGCAACACCATGAGCGCATCTCTACGTAGCGTCGACGGACAGGACGAAGCAACCATCTTGCGTGAAATTCAAAGTGCACTGCGGGACCTGCGCTTCGGTGCGGTGGAAATCACCGTGCACAACGCCCAGGTCGTGCAGATCGAGCGCAAGGAAAAATTCCGCCTGCAGCAACCCGGCAACAAGCCCAGCTGAATCGCGCGTCACCCTCTCGCGAGCGAGAGGCCCGACTGGTCAACCGGAGGGCGTCACCCATGACCCCCAGTTCGTCCCACAGCGTTCGCCCGCGAATGCGAGCCTGATTCGCCATAAGAAAAATGCCAGCACATTAGAAAATTTCGGGAGCTCTACCATGTCGTCGATTCGCCGTTATGCCCTGGCTGCCCTCGCCAGCGCCGTTTTTGCCGGTTCCGCCGTAGCCAAGGACTATGAGCTGCTCAACGTGTCCTACGACCCGACCCGCGAGCTGTACCAGGACTACAACGCCGAGTTCGTAAGCTTCTGGAAGAAGGAGCACCCCGGCGACAACGTGAAGATCCAGCAATCCCACGGTGGTTCGGGCAAGCAGGGCCGGGCGGTGATCGACGGCCTGCGCGCCGACGTGGTGACCCTGGCCCTGGCCGGCGACATCGACGAAATCGCCAAGCTCGGCAAGACCCTGCCGGCGGACTGGCAGCAGCGCCTGCCCGACGCCAGCACGCCCTACACCTCGACCATCGTGTTCCTGGTGCGCAAGGGCAATCCCAAGGGCATCAAGGACTGGGGCGACCTGATCAAGAAGGACGTCTCGGTGATCACCCCCAACCCGAAGACCTCCGGCGGCGCCCGCTGGAACTTCCTGGCCGCGTGGGCCTACGGCCTGAAGGCCGGGGGTAGCGAAGCCAAGGCCAAGGAGTACGTGCAAGAGTTGTTCAAGCACGTACCGGTGCTGGATACCGGCGCCCGTGGCTCGACCATCACCTTCGTCAACAACGGCCAGGGCGATGTCCTGCTGGCCTGGGAAAACGAAGCCTTCCTGGCGCTCAAGGAAGACGGTGGCGCCGACAAGTTCGACATCGTCGTGCCGTCGCTGTCGATCCTCGCCGAACCGCCGGTGGCGGTGGTGGACAAGAACGCCGAGAAGAAGGGCAACACGGCGATCGCCGAAGCCTACCTAAAGCACCTGTACAGCCCGGCCGGCCAGGAGATCGCGGCGAAGAACTTCTATCGTCCACGGGACAAGGACGTGGCGGCCAAATACGCCCAGCAGTTCCCGAAACTGGAGCTGGTGACTATCGACAAGGACTTCGGCGGCTGGAAAACTGCCCAACCGAAATTCTTCAATGACGGTGGCGTGTTCGACCAGATCTACCAGGCCCAGTAACAGGAGGAGCCACTCTAACCGCCCTCGCCTGGAGCCCCGGAATCACTTCGGGGCTTCGTGCGTTTCACCTGCGTTCAACCAAGGACTCTTATGTCGCGTCGTATCTCCCCCGTCATACCCGGCTTCGGGCTGACGCTGGGCTACACCTTGGTGTACCTCAGCCTGATTGTGCTCATCCCCCTGGCGGCGATGTTCGTCCATGCCGCACAACTCACCTGGGACCAGTTCTGGGCCATCGTCTCGGCGCCCCGGGTGCTCGCCGCCCTCAAGCTCAGCTTCGGCACCGCCTTGTACGCGGCAGTCATCAATGGCCTGATCGGCACGCTGCTGGCCTGGGTCCTGGTGCGCTACAACTTCCCCGGACGGCGGATCATCGATGCGATGATCGACCTGCCCTTCGCTTTGCCCACCGCGGTGGCGGGCATTGCCCTGACCGCGCTGTACGCGCCCACCGGGCTGGTGGGCCAGTTTGCCACCGACCTGGGCTTCAAGATCGCCTACACGCCCTTGGGCATCACCCTGGCGCTGACTTTCGTCACCCTGCCGTTCGTGGTGCGTACCGTACAACCGGTGTTGGCGGACATCCCCCGCGAAGTGGAAGAGGCCGCCGCCTGCCTCGGCGCCAAGCCCTGGCAGGTGTTCCGCCACATCCTGGTGCCGGCGTTGCTGCCGGCCTGGCTGACCGGTTTCGCCCTGGCTTTCGCCCGGGGCGTGGGCGAGTACGGTTCGGTGATCTTCATCGCCGGCAACATGCCGATGAAGACCGAGATCCTGCCGCTGCTGATCATGGTCAAGCTCGACCAGTACGACTACACCGGGGCCACCTCCATCGGCGTGCTGATGCTGGTGGTGTCCTTCATCCTGTTGCTGCTGATCAACCTGCTGCAGCGGCGTATCGAAACCCCATAAGGAGGCGCGAACCATGTCCCAATCGTCCATCGCTGCCTCGTCGGCCAACGCCGCCCGCCGTGGCAGTGCCACTTCGCGGCGGGTATTGATTGGCCTGGGCTGGCTGATCTTTGCCCTGTTCCTGCTGTTGCCGCTGTTCATCGTCGTGTCCCAGGGGCTCAAGCTTGGCCTGGGGGCATTCTTCGCGGCGATCTTGGAGCCCGATGCGCTGTCGGCGCTCAAGCTCACGGTGATCGCGGTGCTGGTCTCGGTGCCGTTGAACCTGGTGTTCGGCGTCAGCGCCGCCTGGTGCGTGAGCAAGTATTCGTTCCGTGGCAAGAGCCTCCTGGTGACCCTGATCGACCTGCCGTTCTCGGTGTCGCCGGTGATCGCCGGCCTGGTCTACGTGCTGATGTTCGGCGCCCAGGGGCTGTTCGGCCCGTGGCTGTCGGAGCACGACATCCAGATCGTGTTCGCCCTGCCGGGCATCGTCCTGGCCACCATCTTCGTCACCGTGCCCTTCGTCGCCCGCGAGCTGATCCCGCTGATGCAGGAGCAGGGCACCCAGGAAGAAGAGGCCGCGCGCCTGCTGGGGGCCAACGGCTGGCAGATGTTCTGGCACGTCACCGTACCCAACATCAAATGGGGCCTGATCTACGGCGTGGTGCTCTGCACCGCCCGGGCCATGGGCGAGTTCGGCGCGGTGTCGGTGGTCTCCGGGCACATCCGCGGGGTCACCAACACCCTGCCACTGCACGTGGAGATCCTCTACAACGAGTACAACCACGTCGCCGCCTTCGCCGTGGCCAGCCTGTTGCTGATCCTTGCGTTGTTCATCCTGCTGCTCAAGCAGTGGAGCGAATCCCGAATCAACCGCCTGCGCGCCAGCGCCGCGGAGGAATAAGACATGTCGATCGAAGTCCGTAACGTCAGCAAGAACTTCAACGCCTTCAAGGCCCTGGACCGCATCAACCTGGATATCCACAGCGGTGAGCTGGTGGCGCTGCTCGGCCCCTCGGGCTGCGGCAAGACCACCCTGCTGCGGATCATCGCCGGCCTGGAGACTCCCGATGCCGGCAACATCGTGTTCCATGGCGAGGACGTTTCCGGCCACGATGTGCGCGATCGCAACGTCGGGTTCGTGTTCCAGCACTACGCGCTGTTCCGCCACATGAGCGTGTTCGACAACGTCGCCTTCGGCCTGCGCATGAAGCCCAAGAACCAGCGCCCCAGCGAAAGCCGGATCGCCGAGAAAGTCCATGAACTGCTGAACATGGTGCAGCTGGACTGGCTCTCCGATCGCTATCCGGAGCAGCTCTCCGGCGGCCAGCGCCAGCGTATCGCCCTGGCCCGGGCCCTGGCGGTGGAGCCCAAGGTGCTGCTGCTGGACGAGCCCTTCGGCGCGCTGGATGCCAAGGTGCGCAAGGAGCTGCGCCGCTGGCTGGCGCGGCTGCACGAAGACATCAACCTGACCTCGGTGTTCGTCACCCACGACCAGGAAGAGGCCATGGAAGTGGCCGACCGCATCGTGGTGATGAACAAGGGCGTGATCGAGCAGATCGGCTCACCTGGCGAGGTCTACGAGTATCCGGCCAGCGATTTCGTCTATCACTTCCTCGGCGACTCCAACCGCCTGCGCCTGGGGGAGGACGACCATGTGCTGTTCCGGCCCCATGAAGTGTCGCTGTCGCGTTCGGAGCTGGAGGACCACCACGCCGCCCAGGTCCGTGATATCCGCCCGCTGGGCGCCACCACCCGGGTGACCCTCAAGGTCGAGGGCCAGGATGAACTGATCGAGGCCGAAGTGGTGAAGGACCATGACAGCCTGGTGGGCCTGGCCAAGGGCGAGACGCTGTTCTTCAAGCCCAAGGTCTGGCAGAAGGTCGCCAACCTCTAACAGGCCGTTTGAAAGCTACCTGCGTTGCCATCGCTGCGTTGAAAACAGGCTCGCCTACATTTTTCAACGGCCTGCTAAAGCATCGCGGGCAAGCCGGATCGCCGCCCGCTCGCTCCTGCGGATCGAAGTGGTTCGCCTTTACCGCGAACGACACGAACCTGTAGGGGCGAGGCTTGCCCGCGTCCGGTCTTGCCCGCGATATCGATCTAGATCGCGGCACGCTTCGGATTGGCCCGCACACCCCCCGCCCGTGCCTCGATCTGCTGCTTGAGGTCATGGCGCAGGCCCAGCATGAAGGCCAGTTCGGCCACCACGAACAGCGGGCCGATGATCAGCCCGGAGACGTCATCGACGAAGGCTGGCTTGCGCCCTTCGTAGTAATGGCCGACGAACTGGATCACCCAGCCCACAACGAACATACCCACGCCACTGGCCAGCCAGACCAGGGTGCTCTGTTGCGCCAGTGCCTGGCCAGCCCACGCCGACAAGCCCATCAGCACGCTCATCAATAACCCCAGGCGCAGTTCCAGGCGCAGGTAGTACACCGCTGCGAACAGGGCCAGCAGCAGCGCCGGCGAGAGCATCAACCCGGCCACCGGCCAGGCCGGACGGGACAGCAGTACGGCCACGGCGACCACGATCATCGGGATACCGATGAAGTGGCTGGCGATATTGCGTGGGTCGCGGTGATAGGCCGCGTATTGACTGAGATGATCGACGAGGCTTTTCATTGTTGTTCCTCCGTTGGGGTAACGGGATCATGCCGGACGCCCGATCACGGCTCTGTCGGCTAGGCGACAATCAAGGCGATGCCCTGGGAAAACACGGTCCATGGATATGCAGCAATGGCGCGAATGCCTGATGGCCGGCCAGTGGTTCAGCCACGTGCCGGCCTCTCTACAGGATAGTCTGCTCGACAATGCCCGCCTGCGGCGGCTGGCGCCGGGGCAGTACCTGTTTCGCCGTGGCGATCCACCCTGCGGCCTGTATGCGGTGGTCGAAGGCGTGATACGGGTCGGCGCGGTCAGCGAACAGGGCAAGGAGGCCTTGCTCAGCCTGATGGAGGCACCCCACTGGTTCGGCGAGATCTGCCTGTTCGATGGCCAGCCGCGTACCCACGATGCCTGCGCCGAGGGCACCTGCACCTTGCTCCAGGTACCCCAGGCGAGCCTTGCGCGGCTATTGGACGAGCAACCCGTCTACTGGCGCCAGTTCGCCCTGTTGATGAGCCACAAGCTGCGCCTGGCCTTCATCAACCTGGAGCAACTGAGCCTGATGCCGGCTCCGGCGCGGGTGGCCAACCGCCTGCTGGCAATCGCTGCCGGTTATGGCGAGGTGGCCCAGAGCCGGCGCCTGCTGCAACTGCCCCAGGAACAGCTGGCGCTGATGCTCTCGCTGTCGCGCCAGACCACCAACCAGATCCTCAAGGACCTGCAGCACCAGGGCATCTTGCGCCTGAGCTATGGCGAGATCGAGATCCTCGACCCCGAACGCCTGCGTGTCCTCGCCAACTCCGTGTAGCCGCTGTCGCAGGCTCGGCACGCGCCGCCATCTGGCGGCGCCTGGTTTCTACAGGTCAGGGACGGTTCGGGGGTCAGCGCAGGCCGTCGCGGAATTGCCCCGGGGTCATGCCGGTCCAGCGCTTGAAGGCCCGGCTGAAGCTGCTGGCGTCGGCGAACCCCAGCAGGTAGCTGATCTCGCTCAGGGAGCAGGCCGGGTCGCGCAGGTGCAGCAGGGCGAGGTTTTCCCGGCATTCGTTGAGCAGGGTGTCGAAGCGCGTGCCTTCGTCCGCCAGGTGCCGTTGCAGGCTGCGCAGGCTCAGGTGCAGGGCCTGGGCCACTCGCTCGGCGGCCGGCTCGCCGTCGGGCAACTGGGCCTCGATCACCTCGCGCACCTTGCGCTCCCAGGTCAGCGGCCGCAGCTGCGCCAGGGCGCGCTTGAGCACTTGCTCGTTGTGTTCGGCCAGTTCCGGGTTGGCGTCGTCCAGGTGGCTTTCGAAATCCTGCACGCGAAACTCCAGGCAATCTTCGCTGGCCGCGAAGTGCACCGGGCAGCGGAACACCCGGTGCCATTGGCTGGGGTCCTCGGGCTGCGGCCGCCGCAGGTGTACGGCCAGCGGCGCATACTCACGGCCCAGGCGGCTGCGACAGGTGCGCACGTGGATCGCGGCGAACGCGTCGATGGCCTCGAACGCCGGCCGCTGGGCGCCTTCGGGAATCTTCAGGACGAAGCGGTAGCGGTCCGAGTCGCGGATCAACTGCGGGACCAGGGCATCGCTGACCACCTGGTGATAGCGCAGGA
This sequence comes from Pseudomonas sp. B6(2017), assembly GCF_002112765.1. Lineage (NCBI taxonomy): Bacteria > Pseudomonadati > Pseudomonadota > Gammaproteobacteria > Pseudomonadales > Pseudomonadaceae > Pseudomonas > Pseudomonas sp. B6(2017). The sequence goes on from NZ_NEIQ01000014.1 coordinate 75,135, forward strand.
TGCGCTCGAACACCTCGCGCAAGCTGCCGCTGGCCACCAGTGCATACCCCAGGGCGTGGAACGTGGTGGGGCTGACGAAGCGCGACACCCGCAGGCCGATGGCCGGATCACCGCTGGCCTGTACCGCCAACTGCCACAGACGAGTGGTGGCCGACAGCGGATAACGGGCGTTGGGATTGTCCATCAATTGGGGGTCAAGTCCGGCCTCGCGGCACAGGGCCGCGCTATCCAGGTCCAGGGCATCCAGCTGCTTGCGCAGGGCACGGGTCCAGCTGGCGAGAGAAGTGGCTTCGGTCATGCGATTGGCGCGTCCGGTCAACAGGTTGGCGTTCACAGCTAGCGCCCCGGGCCGGGGCTCGGGGCAGGATGCACACATCACTGACCCAGAGGATGGAATCATGCACGGTACTTGCGCAAGCCCCGACCGGATGGACGCGCAACAACGCGCGGCGCATATTCGCGAGGTGGTCATGGCCCGGGGCGACGAACTGCGCCGGCGCTATCCGCTCCTGCGCCACCAGGACGCCCTGGGCGCGGCGATCCTGGCCTTCGCCCTGGCCGGCATGGTCGGCTGCGCGGCGCTCTATCTCAATGGTCACCTGGCCTGGTGGGCCTGCCTGCTGCTCAATGCGTTCTTCGCCTCGCTGACCCACGAACTGGAGCACGACCTGATCCACAGCATGTATTTTCGCAAGCGGCGGGTGCCCCACAACCTGATGATGGGTTTGGTCTGGCTGGCTCGTCCCAGCACCATCAACCCCTGGATACGCCGCCAATTGCACTTGAACCACCACAAGGTCTCGGGCACTGCGGGCGACGTCGAAGAACGTGGCATCACCAACGGCGAGTCGTGGGGCATCGCGCGACTGCTGATGGTGGGCGACAACATGATCTCGGCCTTCGTCCATACGCTCCATGTACCGGGCTGGAAGGCCAAGCTCAAGCGTTTCGCCCGGCTGATGGCGGCCTATGCTCCCCTGGCGCAGTTGCACTGGGGGGCCTGGTACGTGTTTCTAGGTTTCCATGGGGCCAATGGCGTCGCCGCGTTGCTGGGCACTTCCATCCAGTGGTCGGCCAGCACCCTGGCGCTGATGCAGGTGATCGACATCGCCGTGGTGGTGATCGTCGGCCCGAACGTGCTGCGTACCTTCTGCCTGCACTTCGTCAGCTCCAACATGCACTACTACGGTGATGTCGAGCCGGGCAACGTGCTCCAGCAGACCCAGGTGCTCAACCCCTGGTGGATGTGGCCGCTGCAAGCATTCTGCTTCAACTTCGGCAGCACCCACGGCATCCACCACTTCGTGGTCAAGGAGCCCTTCTACATCCGCCAGATGACCGCGCCGGTGGCCCACCGGGTGATGGCGCAGATGGGCGTGCGTTTCAACGACCTGGGCACCTTCACCCGGGCCAATCGCTTCACCGCCAAGGAGCGGGCGGCGATGGAGGCGGTGCAGGGGGTGAAGGCCTGAGGTGGGGTGGTTGAGCCAGTCGCGGGCAAGCCAGGCCGGTAGGAGTGAGGCTTGCCCGCGATGGTGATTGCCCGGCCGCTATCAGTCCGGCTGGAACGGTGACTCGCTGAGGATCACCCCGGTTTCGTCCACGTAGCGCTGCCATTCCTGCAACAGGATTTGCAGCTTTTGCGGGTGGCTGCCGGCCAGGTCGTGGATCTCCCCGGGATCGCGCCCCAGGTCGTACAACTGCCAGGTGGCCGGGCCCACGGGGCCTGGAATGTACACCGCCTTCCACTGCCCCTGGCGGATCGCCCGGCGGCCGAACAGCTCCCAGCCGGTGACCGTGTGCTCGTCATGTACCTGCGCGGTCTCGCCGGACAGGAACCCCAGCCACGACTTGCCCCGTAGCGGTGCGATATCGCGCCCGCGCCAGCGCTTGCCCGGATGGCGCACGCCGGCCAGGTCCAGCAGGGTCGGGGTGATGTCCATCACCGTGCCGAAGCCATGGCTGACCTGCCCCTTGAGCGGCAACTGCGGGTAATGCAGCAACGCCGGCACGCGAATCCCGCCCTGGGTGGTGAAGGCCTTGAACAGCCGCGACGGCGCGGTGGCGGCCTGGGCCCAGGCCGGTCCGTACCAGACATAGGAATTGGCCCGGCCGATATTCTGAAGGCGGTTGTCGTAATGCTGGTCCAGGTAGCTCAACAGCTGCGGGCCGAACTTGGGGAAGGCTTCCAGCAGCGCCCCTTCGGCTCCGTTGTCGGACATGAACAGGATCAGCGTGTTGTCCAGCTGGCCCTGCTGGCGCAGGTAATCCACCACCCGGCCGATGTTCCAGTCCATGCGCTCCACCATCGCCGCATACACCTCCATGGCCCGGGCCGAGCGCTGGCGCTGATCGTCGCTGAGGGCGGCCCACTCGGCGTCCAGGCCGATCAGCGGGTGCGGCTCGACCTGGGCGTCCACCAGCCCCAGGGCCTTGAGCTTCTCCAGCCGTTCCAGGCGCAGGGCCTCGGGGCCGGCGTCGTAGCGCCCGCGGTACTTGGCGACGATCTCTTCAGGGGCCTGCAACGGCCAATGAGGCGCCGAGAACGGCAGGTAGGCGAAAAACGGCCGGCTCTGGTCGCGCTCCTTGAGGTACTGCAAGAGCTTGTCGCCGAAGGCATCGGAGGAATAGAACCCCTGCGGCAGAGCGTCGAGGAAGCGATCGTCCTCGATATACAGCGCCGGGGTGGACTTGAGCAGGCCCGGGGTATGCTCGTCGTAGGTGGGTTCGAAACCATAGTGGTTGGCCGCCCCGGGCAACAACGCGAACGAACGCTCGAAGCCCCGGGCGTGGGGTGCGCGGTCCACGGTCAGCCCCAGGTGCCACTTGCCGCTCATCAGGGTCTGGTAGCCGGCTTCGCGCAGCAGTTCGGGCAGGGCCGCTACCCGGTCGTTGAGGTGGCCCTCGTACCCTGGCTTGCCGATCAGCTCCGGGGTCAGGGCCTCGGCCATGGTGCCGATCCCGGCGATATGGTGGTCGGTGCCGGTGAGCAGCATGGAACGGGTCGGCGAGCAGGTCGGGGCGGTATGGAAATCGGTCAGGCGCAGGCCGTTGAAGGCCAGGGCATCGAGGTTCGGCGTGGCGATCTCGCCCCCGAAGGCGCCGAGGTCGGAAAAGCCCAGGTCGTCGGCCAGGATCACCAGGAAGTTGGGACGTTGCGGCATCGAGTCACTCCTGTTCAGCAAGCAATGAAGGTCAAGGGCAGGTCGCTGATCCGTACCGGTGGCGGGGCCTGGTAGTGGTCGTCGCTGGTCAGTTCGTGCAGCAGTTCCTCGCGCAACTGGTGGAAGTCGAAGCTGCTGCGCTGGCGCGGATGGGGCAGGGCCACCTCGACCACGCGCTTGATCCGCCCCGGGCGCGGCTCCATCACCACCACCCGGTCGGCGAGGAAGATCGCTTCCTCGACATCGTGGGTCACCAGTATTGTGGTGATCCGTGCCCGCTCGCGGATCGCCAGCAGCTCGTCCTGCATCTGCTGGCGGGTCAGCGCATCGAGGGCGCCGAAGGGTTCGTCCAGCAGCAGGATGCGCGGGCTGGCCACCAGCCCCCGGGCGATGGCCACCCGCTGCGCCATGCCGCCGGACAGCTGGTGCGGGTAGGCCTTGGCGAAATCCTTGAGGCCCACCAGCTCGATGAACTCGGCGATGCGCCGTTGGCGTTCGGCGGCGCCCAGCGGTTCGTTGACCAGGCCCAGGCCGATGTTCTCGGCCACGCTCAGCCAGGGGAACAACCGGTGCTCCTGGAACACGATGCCGCGTTCGCTGCCGATGCCCTCGACGGCCTTGCCGTCGACGCGTATCTGGCCACGGAACTCGGTGTCCAGGCCGATCAGCAGGCGCAACAGGGTGGACTTGCCACAGCCGCTGGAGCCGACGATGGCGACGAATTCGCCTTCGGCGATGTCCAGGTTGAATTCGCGGATCGCCTCCAGTTCGCCACCGGCGACGGGAAAGCTCTTGCCCACGTGATTGAAGCTGACCAGAGGTGCGTTCATGCGTGTCTCCAACGGGTGGCGTGGCGTTCCAGCCATTGCCCAAGGAAGTTGATAAGGGCGCCGGTCAGGCCCACCAGCAGCATCCCGGCCATGATCAGGTCCATGCGCAGCAGCTGCTGGGCGCTGATCATCTGGCTGCCGATCCCACCGTCGGACGGCATGAAGTACTCGGCGCCGATGGTGCCCAGCCAGGCGTAGATCAGGCTCACCCGCAGGCCGGCGAAGATCCCCGGTGCGGCCCCGGGCAACACCAGGCGCCGCAGGCGCTGCCAGAGGCCCAGGCGCAACACCTGGGCAGCCTCCGCCAGTTGTGGCGAGAGCTGGGCGACGCTGCGCTGGGTGGCGATGAACAGCGGGAAGAAGGCGGCCAGGGCGACGAAGACCCACTTGGCCAGCTCGCCCAGGCCGAACCAGGCGGTAAGCAGCGGCACCCAGGCGAAGATGGCGATCTGGCGCAGGGCGGCCAGGGTCGGCCCCAGCAGGCGCTCGCTCAGGCGCGACAGGCCCAGCAGCAGTCCCAGCCCCAGGCCCAGGCTGCCGCCCAGCAACAGGCCGGTGAGGGTACGTCCCAGGCTCAGGCCCAGGCCGCCCAGCAAGCTGGCATCGAGCAGGCCGTCGAAGGTGGTGGCCAGCACCACCAGGGGGCTGGGCAGGATGTTGGCGTCCAGCCACTGGCGTTCGCTCGCCAGTTGCCACAGGGCCAGCAGCGCCAGGGGCAGCAGCCAGGGTTGCAGGCGCTGCCAGCCCTGGTAGCGCGGGCCACGGCGAAACTCGGCGGTGGCCGGGTGCGGCCAGTACACCAGCTTGCGGTCCAGCCAGCCGATGCCGCGATCCATGGCCATGCCCAGCACGCCGATCACCAGGATGCAGACGAAGACGATATCCAGCATGAACAGCTGCCTGGCCCAGACCATCAGGTAGCCGATGCCTTCGCTGGAGGCCAGCAACTCCACCGCCAGCAACGAGGTCCAGCCGGTGGCCAGGGCCAGGCGCACGCCCGCCATGAAGGCCGGCAGCGCAGCGGGCAGCACCAGGCGCCGCAGCAGCAGGATCGGTGGCAGGCGCAGTACGGCGGCGGCTTCGCGCAGCCGCGGTTGCGCGTCGCGCACGCCCACCAGGGTATGCAGGGTCACCGGGACCACCACCGCCTTGAGCAGTACCACCAGCTTGAGCAGTTCGCCGATGCCGAAAAACACCATGAACAGCGGTACCCAGGCCAGGGTCGGGATCTGTGCCAGGGCACCGAAGGTGGGAAACACCAGGCGCTCCAGGCGGCGGCTGAAGCCCATGGCGCCACCCAGCAGGGCGCCGGCACCGATCCCGACCAGCAGGCCCCAGCCCAGCCGTTGCAGGCTGATCGCCAGGTGGCTCCAGAGTTCGCCGGCGGCCAGCTCCCGGGCGCTGTTCCAGACCAGCTCCGGGGCCGGCAGGATCTGCTCGCTCATCCATTGGTTGCGACTGGCCAGCCACCACAGGCCGAACAACCCCACTGGCAGCAACCAGGGCAGCAGGTGCTTGGCCGCCGGCCAATTTTGGCGCGGGCCGGAGGGTGACCACAGGGGCAGGCTGAGCAAAGAAACACGGGCCATGGGTGACCTCCGTCGTCGGGTGCGGCATGGCATGGGGCGGGCCACGTCCAGGCGTGGCGGAACCGATCGCTCCTACAATATGCATTTGTGTTCTATTAAAAATCAAATCAATGCTATTGAGCGATAAGAGAGGCCATTTAAGGCTTCCCTTCGCCACGCATCCAATGCATTTGGAGAATATTTTCCATGCATTTTCCGCATGTTCCCGGGGGAGCCCCGTACTGACTGATTTATTTCTTTTAGTTATTAAAATGTGAATTTTTAGTATTTAAATGCCTTGCCCTGCTGGGCCTACCTTGGGCTCCTCAACGCCTTTGCCCTCCAGGAGCCGTCCCCATGAACCTTCCCTTCAAACGTGTGATCAGCCTGTTGGCCGCGCCGGCCCTGGCCGGGCTGCTGGGCTACCTGCCGCTGCTGGCCCAGGCTGGCGAACTCAAGGAAATCCGCATCGCCGTGCCCGACCTCAGCGCCGGTACCCAGCACAGTTCGGGCGGGGTGGTGGATGTGCTGCGCCACCAGCAGATCCTGGAGAAGGCCTTCGCCGACCAGGGCATCAAGATCCAGTGGAATTTCTTCAAGGGCGCGGGGCCGGTGATCAACGAAGCCTTCGCCAATGGCCAGGTGGACCTGGCCTACCTCGGCGACCTGGCGGCCATCATCGGCAAGTCCAATGGCCTGGATACCCGCCTGCTCAGTGCCACGGCCCGTGGGGTCAAGCATTACCTGGGGGTTGCGCCGGGGTCGGGGATCAAGACCCTGGAAGACCTCAAGGGCAAGCGCGTGGCGGTGTTCCGTGGCACCGCCACCCAGTTGTCGTTCGATGCGGCCCTGGCCAGCCGGGGCCTGAGCGAAAAGGACCTGAAGGTGGTCAACCTCGACTTCAATGCCGCCGTGGCGGCCCTGGCGGCCAGGCAAATCGACGCTTCCTGGGGCAGCACCGGGCTGTCCGCCCTGCGCAGCAAGGGCCTGGCCGAATTGCCCCTGAGTACCAAGGACCTGGGCGATGCCGGCAGCGTGCAGGCGGTGCTGGTAGGGTCGGGCAAGTTCGTCGACGAGCATCCCGAGGCTGTGGAAAAACTGCTCAAGGCCCAGCAGCAGGCGGTGCAATGGCTGACCCAGGACAGCAACAAGGAGGCCTATATCCAACTGGTGTCGGGGCTGGCCAGTTATCCACCGGTGATTCTCCAGGATGACCTCAAGGACCAGCGCCTGAGCGAGATCTTCCCCTCGACCCTGGACCCGGTGTTCCTCGGCCGCTTGCAGGACTCGGTGGACCTGGCGGCCAAGGAGCGGCTGATCCGCAAGCCGTTCAAGGTCAGCGAATGGGTCGCCCCACAACTGGCCGCCGCCGGCCTGTAGCGCCCGCCGAAATGTAGCCGCTGCCGAGCCTGCGAGGCTGCGCCAAGGCCGCCAGGCCTTCAGCGGTTTCGCTGCCTGCACCTGCGTTGCGAGGTTGCGGCTACAAGAGCTTCGTGTAGCCGATGCTTCTGGCTCGGCACGAACCGCCCTTGCGCGATTTGCCTGGTGCACGGTGTCGCCTGGTTTTGCGGTCGCAGCCGCGCGCTGCTCGTCAGCGGCTACAGGGCCATGGCCACTTGCTGCTGGTCCACGCTCACCAGCACTTCGATCATCTTGCGGGCCGCCGGCGACAGGCGAAAACCACTGCGGCTGACGATGCCGCAGCGGGCATTCAGGCTGTCGATGTTCTGCGGCAGGTTGCGCCAGTGCAGCAGGGCCAGCGAACCCTGGGCGATATCCTCGGCGAACGCCTCGGCGGTGCCCACGCCGATGGCATTGGACTGGCGGACGATCTTCACCAGCGCCGGGAAATGCTCGGTCTCGATGGTCGGCGAAAAGTCGATGCGCCCGCTCAGGTTGGCCAGCAGCTTGCGAATGCCCGGCGGGATCAGGGTGGTGGCCAGGGGGTAGTCGAACATGTCGTTGGTGGACAGGCTTTCCTTGGCCAGCAACGGATGCCCGGGACGGCAGAAGAACACCCCGCGCTTGGGCGTCAGGGCCTGGGTCTGGTAGTTGGGGTCGGCCTCGAAGTGGCGGATGTCGGCGATGAAGAACTCGATCTCTTCGCGGTTAAGGCTGCGGCTGAGTTTTTCCCAGTTATCCACGGCAAAGCAGGTACGCACCCGCGGGTGGGCGCTGGTGAACTGCGCCACGGCGTCGGGCACCAGCTTCACCGCGGGCGCCGGGCCGCAGCCGAAGCGCACCTCGCCGGCATCGAGCTTGGTCATCTGGGTCACTTCACTGCTGAGCAGGGCCGCACCCTGCACCAGGCTCAAGGCATGCTGCAGCACCACCTGGCCCTCGGGCGTGGGGCGCAGGTCCTTGTTGCCCCGGTCCACCAGCACGCAACCGAACTCCTGCTCCAGGCCCTGGATACTGCGGCTGAAGGCCGGCTGGGTGATGCCCATGGCATCGGCGGCGCGGACAAAACTGCGGTGCTCGTTGAGGGCGATGAAGTAACGCAATTGGCGAAGATCCATATGCTTTCCCGGCATCCGAAAAATAGCTCGAAGGCATTTGCGACGAGTGATGATTGAGGTTTTAAATGCAAGCTCTTATTCCGTCAACGAAGCATGTATATATCTATTAGACCTAAAGTGAATATAGATAGAGCGTTGTTTCGCGGCGGTGCCTACCGTGATCAGTCCGCTGAGGGTGTCTTCGATGAGTAATGCCGCTTTAGCTGTCAAACCCGTTGTCCAGGCCCTTGAAATCCACCCGGTGGCCGGCCGTATCGGCGCCGAGATCCGTGGCGTGCAACTTTCCGGCGAGCTCGATGCCGCTACCGTGCAGGCCATCGAGCAGGCGCTGGTGCAGTACAAGGTGATCTTCTTCCGTGGCCAGGCCCACCTCGACGACCAGAGCCAGGAAGCCTTCTCCCACCTGCTGGGCGAGCCGGTGGCCCACCCCACCGTGCCGGTGCGCGACGGTACCCGCTATCTGATGGAGCTCGATGGCGCCCAGGGCCAGCGAGCCAACTCCTGGCACACCGACGTGACCTTCGTCGACGCCTATCCCAAGGCCTCGATCCTGCGCTCGGTGGTAGCCCCGGCCTTCGGCGGCGACACCGTGTGGGCCAACACCGCCACCGCCTATAACGAGCTGCCGGAGGAGCTGCGAGCCTTGGCGGACCGGCTGTGGGCGGTGCACAGCAACGAGTACGACTATGCCTCGGTCAAGCCCGACGTCTCGGCGGAACGGCTGGAGCGCTACCGCAAGATCTTCACCTCCACGGTGTTCGAGACCGAGCACCCGGTGGTTCGCGTGCATCCCCAGAGCGGCGAGAAGAGCCTGGTGCTGGGGCATTTCGTCAAGCGCATCAAGGGCTATTCCCAGGCCGATTCGGCGCACCTGTTCAACCTGCTGCAAAGCCATGTCACGCGCCTTGAAAATACCGTGCGCTGGCGCTGGAGCGCCGGTGACGTGGCGATCTGGGACAACCGCTCGACCCAGCACTACGCCGTCGACGACTACGGCAGCCAGGACCGCGTCGTGCGTCGGGTGACCCTCAAGGGCGACGTCCCGGTGGGTGTCCAGGGCCAGCGCAGCCAGACCACCAAGGGGGCCTGAACGCCCCCGACGGTTGCAGGTCACCACCAACCCTGCCGCTGCCGAGCTTGCGAGGCTGCGCAGGGCCCGAAGGCCACACAATCGCCGCAGCGGCTCCGGGACGGTGGCGGATTGGCGTTTTTTCGCGGGCAAGTCGGATCGCCGCCCGCTCGCTCCTACGCAAGAACGCGTATGCCTTTGTAGGAGCGAGGCTTGCCCGCGATGAGGTCCTTGAAGTCAGCGCCTCACCACACCCCAATCTGCACCACCTTTTCCGCTTCCGGTTCGCCGTAGCGGAAACGCTGGCCCCGCAGGTCGATCTCCTCGTAGCTTATGGTGGTCCGGCGCTTGAGGCCGCGCAGCCATTCCAGCAGGTAGCCCAGGTGTTCTTCGCGCACCGACGCATAGGCCGGATCGGCCCCCAGGTCGTGCAGCTCCTGCGGGTCGTTTTGCAGGTCGAACAGCTGCGGGCGAAAACCGTCGTAGGCCAGGTACTTCCAGCGCTCGCTGCGCACCATGGTCATGCGGCAACGGTCGATGGGCTGGCCCAGGCGCTCCCGGGCCGGGGCCTGGAAGGCGTAGTCGTATTCGCTGATGGCGTAGCGGCGCCAGGGCGGCGTGGCGCCATGCAGCAGCGGGATCAGCGAGCGGCCTTCCAGGCGGTGCTCGGCACCCGGCAAGCCCAGGGCCTCGAGGAAGGTCGGCAGGGCATCGATGCTTTCCACCAGGCGGGCATCCACCGTGCCCCGGCTGCTGTGCGCCGCTGGCCGTGGATCGCGGACGATCAGCGGCACGCCTACCGCCGGCTCCAGCAGGAATTCCTTTTCCCCCAGATAGTGATCGCCGAGGAAGTCGCCATGGTCGCTGGTGAAGACAATCAGGGTGTCGTCCCAGCGTCCGCTGCTGTGCAGTACATCGAACAGCCGGCCTAGCTGGTCGTCCACCTGCTTGATCAGGCCCATGTAGGTGGGCACCACGTTGGCGCGCACCTCATCGCGGGAGAAGTTCAGGCTTTCCTCGTGCTGGCGGAAGGCCTGGTACACCGGGTGGTCGCTGGCTTCCTGCGGCGCGGCCCGCACCGGCGCCAGTACCTGCTCTGCACCGTAGAGCGCGTGGTAGGGCGCCGGGGCGATATAGGGCCAGTGCGGCTTGATGTAGGACAGGTGCAGGCACCAGGGGCGCTCGCCCTGTTCGTGGATGAAATCGATGGCGCGGTCAGTGGTGTAGACGGTTTCCGAATGCTCTGCGGCGACCCGCGCCGGCAGGTGCGCGTGGCGCATCTTCCAGCCGCTGAGGATCTGCCCCTGCTCGCCGGCCGCGGCGTTGGCCCAGTCATGCCAGGGGTTGCGCCCGGCGTAGCCAAGCTCGCGCAGGTAGTGGGTGTAGGGCGCGGACTCGCGCTTGTCGTCGAACAGCGGGTCGTCGGGGTAGATGCCGTCGTGGCGGAACCAGGGCTCGAAGCCTACTTCGTTCAACTGTTCGGCCTGGGGGCTGTCGGCGGCGATATCCAGCCGCTGCTGGGCATCCAGGTTGGGCGTGGCGTGGGTCTTGCCCACCAGCGCGGTGCGGATGCCGTGGGGCCGCAGGTAGTCGCCCAGGGTCAGTTCCTCAAGCGGCAGGGGCACGGCGTTCCACGCCACCTGGTGGCTGCTCACGTAGCGCCCGGTGTAGGCCGACATCCGCGACGGGCCGCAGATGGTGCCTTGGGTATAGGCGCGGCTGAAGCGCACTCCGGCGGCGGCCAGGCGGTCGATATTGGGGGTATGCAGGTGCGGGTGGCCGTAGCACGACAGGTAATCCCGGCGCAGTTGGTCGCACATGATGTAGAGCACGTTGCGCACGGGTTGGGGGGTAGGGGACATGGGCTTCACCGATCGAAAGACAGGTGAGGGTTTTCGCCTTCGCCAGGGGATGCCGGCAAGCGCATTTACCGCATGCTTTTCATGCGTGATGTGCATCGCTCTTGAGGACGCCATCGCCGGCAAGTCGGATCAGATGGCGAGCTTGTGCAGCGAGCACAGCTCCTCATCCTGTGCGTCGAGGTGCTTGATCTCCTCGATCATCGCCTGGGCCAGCGGCGACAGCCGATACCCGGCGCGGCTGACGATGCCGTAGCGGGTGTAGAGCTCTTCCAGGTCGTCGGCCAGCCCCTCGATTTTCAGGCACACCAGCTCGCCCTTGGCCTGGTGCAGGGCATCGCTGTAGGAGCCGACGATGCCGATGGCGTCCGAGCGCAGCACCACCCCCAGCAGGCTGTAGCTGTTCTCGCATTCCACATTGGGCGTGAAGTCCGGCTTGCCACTGAGATCGACAATGACCTTGCGCAGGTTCGGCGGGCGGATGGTCACCGCCAGCGGATAGCTCATCAGCTCGCTGGCGCTGACGCTGTCGCGCCCGGCCAGGGGGTGGCCGGCGCGGCAGCAGAAGTGCCATTTGCGCGGGCGCAGGCGCTGGGTCAGGTAGTCCGGGTCGGCCTCGAAGTGCCGGGTATCGGCGACGAAAAATTCGAACTCCTCGCACAGCAGGCGCTTGCCCAGGCTCTGCCAATCCTCCACCTGGAACTGCACCCGGGCCTTGGGATAGCGCCCGATGAAGCTGCCGATGGCCCGGGGGATCAGCCCGGCCGCTGGTGCCGGGCCGCAGCCGAAGCGCAACTCCCCGGCTTCCAGGCCATTGAACTGGCTGATTTCGTTGGCCATCTGCTGGGCGCCGCTGACCAGCCGCCGCGCGTGTTCCAGCAGCAGCTGGCCCTGCTTGGTCGGCGCCAGGTCCTTGCGCCCACGGTCCACCAGCTGGCAGCCGACGCTGTGCTCCAGCGCCTGAATGCTGCGGCTGAAGGCCGATTGCGAGAGGTTCACCGTGGCCGCGGCCGCGACGAAGCTGCGCTGCTCGGCGAGGGCGATGAAGTGGCGGAGCTGGCGCAGGTCGATATGCATTTTTCACATAAAAAATATCGGGGAAATGCATTGGCTATGCATTAGGTCGACTCCTTATAAAGGCAATCTCTTATGCAGTAAATCTTTGTAAAAACATAAATAAATAACTTCAGGGAATATACGAGCTGTATGTTTTCTGACCAGGAGCCGCCCATGAGCCCGTTGTCCATCGCTTCACCCCTCACGCCTCGGCGGCTCAAGCGCCTGCCCCTGGCCCTGCTGCTGGCCGGCAGTGCCGGCTGGAGCGCGAGCTGGGCCGAGGAGGCGCCGGTGCCCCAGGCGAGCCCGGCCAAGAGCAGCGCCAACAAGGTCGACGACGGCCAGTTGCAGACCGTGACCGTGACCGCCCGGCGCCGCGAGGAAAGCTCGCAGAACGTGCCCACACCCATGAGCGTGATCGGCGGCCAGGCCCTGGAGAGCCAGCGGGTCTATCGCATCCAGGACCTGCAACAGCTGGTGCCCAGCGTCAACGTCGCCTACATGCATGCGCGCCAGTCCAGCGTGTCGATCCGCGGCCTGGGCAACAACCCGGCCAGCGACGGCCTGGAAGGCAGCGTCGGGCTGTACATCGACAACGTCTACCTGGGGCGGCCGGGAATGGCGGTGTTCGACCTGATGGACATCGAGCAGCTGGAAGTGCTGCGTGGTCCCCAGGGCACCCTGTTCGGCAAGAACACCACCGCCGGGGTGATCAACATCAGCACCCGCGCGCCGAGCTTCACCCCCGAGCGCAGCATCGAGACCTCCCTGGGCGAGGATGGCTACTTCCAGACCAAGGGCACCATTTCCGGGCCGCTGACCGATGAGCTGGCGGGGCGTTTCTCGGCCTATCGCACCCGCAGCGACGGCGATATCAAGAACGAGCACGACGGCCACGACCTCAACGGCGGTTCGCGCCAGGGCTTTCGCGGCCAGTTGCTGTACAAGCCCAGCGACCGCTTCAACCTGCGCTGGATCGGCGACTACAACGAAGAGGATTCCAGCGCTGGCACCCGGGTGCTGTACAGCACCGGGCCGACCATCAACGGCAGCAATGTCTATGAGTCGCGCGCGGCGGCCGCCGGGGCGACCCTGGTCAACGGCAGCCATCGCAAGGTCAACCTGGACAACGACCAGCACGTCACGGTGTTCCAGGGCGGTACTTCGCTGGAGGCCAACTGGATCCTGCCCAGCGATTTCACCCTGACCTCGGTCAGCTCCTACCGCTGGTGGAACTTCACCCCGCGCAACGACGATGGCCTCAACGTGCCGGCCACCTACAACGCCGGGGTCTCGGTGGAAGACAAACAGTGGTCCCAGGAGTTTCGCCTGGCCTCGCCCAGCGGCGGGTTCTTCGACTACGTGCTGGGGGCCTACTACTTCGGCTCGGACCTGGATAACAAGTCCTTCGCCTACTACGGGCCCAAGGCCGATATCTGGAACGGTACGCCCACCGGTGCGCTGAACGACGTCACCAGCATCGGCAAGGGCAAGATCCGCACCGACAGTTTCGCCCTGTTCGCCCAGGGCACCTGGCACCTCACCGAGCGCCTGGATTTCACCGCTGGCCTGCGGGGTTCCTACGAGGAAAAAACCGCCTCGGTCGGCCGCGACGCACCCCTGGGCGGTGTAGCGGTCACCGGGGCTGCGGCCAATGCCCGGCGTGGCCGGGCCGGGGCTTACGATTCCGGCGACCTGAACCAGTACAGCACCAGCCCCTCGGGGTTGCTCAACCTGAGCTACCGCTTCAGCGATGACCTGCTGGGCTATGCCACCTTGTCCCACGGCGAGAAATCCGGCGGGGTCAACCTGGCGGTAGGTTCGGCGCCCACGGCCGGTGCCGACTCCTTGCTGATCGGCACCGAGCGCGCCAACAACGCCGAGCTGGGCTTCAAGAGCACCCTGTGGGATCGGCGCCTGCAACTCAACGCCAACCTGTTCTGGACCCAGGTCAACGGCTACCAGACCAACGCCTACGACTATGGCAACCGCGTGCAGTACCTGACCAACGCCGGTTCGGTGCGCTCGCGCGGGGTCGAGGTGGAAAGCACCCTGGTGCCGCTGCGCGGCCTGACCCTGAACCTAAACGGTTCCTACAACGACGTGCGCTACCTGTCCTACAAGGATGCCCCATGCCCGCCGGAGGTCAGCTTGCGTCCCGGGGCGCCGGCGTCCTGCGATCTCACCGGGCACCAGGTGGTGGGTGCCTCGAAGTGGATCGCCAACGCCAACGGCGAATACAAGTGGAACCTGGATAACGGCCTGGAGGAGTACGTCACCGCCAGCTATGCCTTCCGTTCCAAGGCCGTGGGCACGGTGGAGGATTCCCAGTACGGGCAGATCCCCAGCTACGCCGTGGTCAACCTCTCCACCGGCCTGCGGGGCAACTACGAGCAGGGCCAGTGGGACGTCTCGCTGTGGCTGAAGAACGCTTTCGACAAGACCTACTACACCACCCTCTGGACCGGCGGCAACGGTGGTTACGAGGGCCTTTTGGGCACGCCGCGAACCCTGGGCGTGACCGGTCGCTACGACTTCTGAAGTCCGCTTTCGCACCTGGCGCCGGGACTGTCGGCGCCCTTCAATCCGAACAGGAGTGCCTGCCATGCCACGCGCCACAATCCCCTTGGTCTTGTTGACCACCACCTTGCTGGCCGGAGCGCTGCACGCGGCGCCCAGCGTCTACCCCACCGGCGTGACCCGCTACGACCCGGCCAAGGCCTATAACCAGTACGTGATCTTCAGCGGTGCCGACAAGCAGACCCACTTGATCGACATGAACGGCAACGAGGTCAGGAACTGGCCCCAGGCCGGTTTTCCCTCGGCCATCATCGACCCGCAACTGGTGGGCGGCGAGCGTGGCCGGGTGCTGTTGCAGCTCAAGGACAAGGACCCCGGCCCGCTCGGTTCGGCGGGCAACGGCCTGGGCAACCAGAGCGTCGGCGAGCTGGACTGGAACGGCAAGCTGGTCTGGCAATGGGGCGACCAGGCCCCCGGTGGCGCGGCCCAGCAGCACCATGACCAGCGCCGGCTGAGCAATGGCAACACCCTGGTGCTGGCCAACAAGGTGCACAAGGTGGCGGGTTTCAAGGTGCCCCAGGTGATCGACGACGTGATCTACGAAGTCAGCGCCGACGGCCAGGTCAAATGGCAGTGGCTGGCCTCCGAGCACCTCAAGGAGTTCGGCTTCACCCCCGCCCAGTTGCAATTGGTGCGCGGCACCAGCAACCCGGACTACCTGCATATCAACAACCTCAGCGTGGTAGGCCCCAACCGCTGGTTCGACGCCGGTGACAAACGCTTCGCCCCGGACAACCTGCTGATCGATTCACGCAACGCCAACTTCATCGCCATCATCGACAAGCACAGCGCCAAGGTGGTCTGGCGCCTGGGACCGAACCTGGCGCCGATCGAGCCCAAGAGCGCCGGCAAGCTGCCGCGCCCGGTGGATCAGTTCGTCGGCCAGCACGATGCCCACATCATCCCCGCCGGCCTGCCGGGGGCCGGCAACCTGCTGGTGTTCGACAACCAGGGCACGGCCGGCTACCCCTCGGTACCCCTGGGGCTGATCGCCGGCTCCCGGGTGCTGGAGATCGATCCGATCAAGCGTGAAATCGTCTGGCAATACAGCGCCGCCAGTTCCAGGCAACCGGGCTGGGCTTTCTACAGCTCGTTCATCAGCAGCGCGCGGCGCCTGCCCAACGGCAACACCCTGATCGACGAGGGCATGAACGGGCGTTTCTTCCAGGTCACCGGCGCTGGCGAGATCGTCTGGGAATACGTCAGCCCCTACCTGGGCAAGGCCCCGGGCAGCGAGGCGGTGAGCAACTGGGTGTATCGCGCGCTGCCGGTGAACTACGACTGGGTGCCGGAGGGTACGCCGCGTTCGCAAACCGCCGTGCAGGCGCCAGAGCCGCAGTTGAAACAGGCCAGCGCCGGGATCTGACCCCGCAAGCTCGCCCCTGGCGAAGGCGCCTGCCCGCTCAGAAGTAGAAGTACAGGCCGGTGTCCCGCTCCAGGGCCAGCCGATTCAGGGCGATCAGCCTGTGGATAAGTTCATCCCCGGCGGTCGCGGCCTGGGTGAGGATCGCCAGCGCCGTGGCGAGGTCGGCCTGGCCCTGGATCGAGGCGTCTTCGTAGTCGTCGATCAGCGTGCCCAGGGCGCGGTTCAAGCTCGGCAGCAGGTCGCTGCGCCACAGGCTCGTCCACTGTTCTGCGGACAGGGCCAGTTCCTCCAGGTCGCCCGGCAGGCACTGGTCCAGGTCCAGGCGTTGCATGGCGCCCTGGCTGGTGGGCACGGCTATCCATCTGCGCGGTGTGTTCATGGCTGCCACAGCTCGACGAAGGCCCGGAAGTCAGCCGCCACCGGGTAGCGATTGGCGCTGTCGGGGTCGAAGATTTCCACCGCCACGCGCGGACTGTTGAAGTCCAGGCAGACCAGCAAGCCGCCGGCATCCCGGGCAATCGCCAGGCAGCCGGCGGCGAGCCCCGGCACGCGGCCAGGGGTGGCGTACCAGGGCAGGGTCCAGGGTTCGTCGTTCATGCTGAAAGCGAAGAACTCGCTGATGCAGGCGTAGCCGTTGCCGTAGGCGAAGGTGCCGATCCCTGGCGTGGCCGCCTCGGCGTAGCGCACCAGCTCTAGGTACAGCGGCGGCAACTCCAGGCCCAGGCGCTGCTGCACCTGGGCGATCAGTTGTTCGTCCACCGTCGATCCGGGTTCTATTTCCCAGGCGTTCCAATCCAGGGTCATGCTCGACATGCACCTTGTGCTCAAGGGCCGTGCCCGCCCGATGGGGGACGGCATCGAGGGGCGATTGTAGGCGCGTCGCCTGGTGCGCGGTAGGCGCTTATTTGCAGCTCTGGCCTTCGGGCAGGGTCACGCTGTAGTTGCGCTGGACCCGGTTGCGGAAGTCCAGGTTGTCCAGGCTTTCCTGCACCAGGAAATCCTCGATCTTGGCGTCCTGGCAATCCTCGTTATAGGACGAGGCCCGCAGTACGAACACCGTGCGCCGGCTCTGCTCGTCCTTGGCCTTGATGTTGAAGGTCGAGAGGGTGGTGTAGGCGGTGCGCTCCGAGGAGCCGACGGCGCGGTAAGACATGGTCGGCGTGCTGGTGCACACGGTCTGCTGGTGCTTGCCGGGCATGCACGTGGTCTTGGTACTGCTGGGCACCGAGGCGTAGTCGGTGGCGGTGTAGCGGTAGCTGGTCCTTTTGCTGCCCACATCCAGGGCGATGTTCATGCGAAACGGTGGATGATCCTTCGGCAATGCCGACTCGGTATACACCTTGGTGAAGCCCATGCCATGCAGGGCGGCGACCATGTCGCGCAGGTAGTAGCTGGCCTTGAGGGCCTGGGCATCCTTGGCGCCGTTGACGGTCACCAGTACCGGAGCCTGGCGATCGAAGTAGTAGTCTTGGGCGGGGGTGGCGTCGATCGCCACGTCGAGTTTGTTGGCGCAGCCGGTCAACAGGGAGACGAGCAGCAACAGCGGGTAGAGCAGAGTACGAGTCATGAGTCAGCCATTGGATACAGGAGGGCTTGGAACAGGCTTTAACGGTCTGGACTCGATCAAACACACGCGAAGGGGGAGACGCAGTCTCAGTCTGCCTGGTACTCCAGCAAGTCGCCGGGTTGGCAGTCGAGTGCGGCGCAGAGTTTGTCGAGGGTCTCGATTTTCATCCCCTTGACCTTGCCATTTTTCAGCAACGACAGATTGGCCTCGGTAATGCCCAGGATGGCGGCCAGCTCTTTCGAGCGAATCTTGTTTTTAGCCATGACAACGTCAAGCCGAACGATAATGGTCATCTCATTGTTCTATATGTAGTGACTGTGCTCATCACTGAGGATTTTCGCGTCGCGCATGATAATGGAAAACGAGCACAGCAAGATTCCTTTGACCACCTCGTAAGCGGCGTAGGACGAGAAGCCGGCGGAGATCTGCAGGATGCGTTCGCCGGGCGGCAGGTCGATGGACAGGGCCAGGCCTTGCAGGGTCTCCATCATCGGGAAAGTGGCCGGGGCGATGATCCACAGCATGCCTACGCGCCAGAGGATGCGGATGTTGCGATCGCTCCAGGTTTCCCCCCGAGACAGGCGCATGAAGAACACCCCGGTCAGCCATAGGGCGAAGCTCGACAGCAGCAGTGGCAGGAAGTCCAGGATCACCAGCAGGGTGAAGCTCAGGGTGGAGGGCTTGAAGTCGGCTTCCAGCAGGCGTGGCCAGTGTTCGGCGAAGACCCCGAGCAGGGCGCCCAGGACCTGGTCCTTGCTGTAGATCCAGAGCCCGGCGTTGCCGCCGATTTCCACGATGCCCATGACCCAGGCCAGGATCGCGGCCAGCATGCCGACCCGGCGTAACCGGTATTGGGCAGAACCATTGTTTTGGAGGGGCATCGGGTATTCCTTGCAAAGCTGTGGGGGTGGCGGATTATTTATAAATAATTATCGAATTACAATAATTTATTTCACTAATAATTCCCCGACCCCCAACGTCTATTGCTTTGGTCCCCTCCATCGAGTCCCGGCCTGTGGCCGCTATCCAGGGTTTGCCTGTCGTACCGCGGCGCTGGGTGTTGCGGGCGCTGTGGGCTCGGTCGCAGCCTCGCGCCGCTCGACAGCGGCTACAGGGTTCTGTGTAACCGCTGGCGCAGGCTGCGCACGGCTCGGCACGAGTCGCCTGCTGGACCCGGCCCCAGGCTCATGCAGCTTGTGCGGCGGTGTCGAAACTGGCCCTGGGCTGGTAGCTGGACGGGCTGAAGATGCGGGTCAGGAGCAGCATCGCTACGGCACCGGCGACCAGCACCCACCAGGCGCTGGTGAACTCGCCGGTGACCTGGCGCAGCCAGCCGGTGAGCCAGGGCGAGACAGCGTTGAGCAAGAACCCCACGCCCTGGACGAAGGCCGCCAGTTGCCCGGCTTCCCGGGGGTCGCGGCGGTGGTCGAGGGTGAGGATCAGGCTCAGGCCGAAGCAGGCGCCCAGGCCGAAGCCGATCAGCGCCACCCACAGGTGCGGTGCTTGCAGTGGCCACAGCACCAGGCCGAGAAAGCCCAGGGCCTGGGAGGCGAGGCTGATGCCCAGCAGGGGCCGGCGGTCGACGCTGCGTTGGGCCAGGGCCGGCATCAACAGCGCGGCGATGACCTGGAACACGGTCATGAACGCCAGCAGCGAACCGCTCAGCGTGGCGCTCCAGCCCATCTGCAGGTAGTAGGCCGGCAGCCAGGCCACCATGCTCATGTAGCCGCAGTTCACCAGGCCGAAGTACAACGCCAGCAGCCAGGCCCGGCGGTTGTTCCACAGGCTGTCGCTCTCGCTTCGGGAGCCTTGGCGGCGGGCGGCGCCAAGGGGCAGGCAGGCCCACAGCATCAGGGCCGCCATGGCCGGCAGCAGCCAGACCCCCAGGCCCACCTGCCAGTTGGCGAAGTGCAGCGCCACCTGTGGGCTGAGCAGCGCGGCGAGCCCGCCGCCACCCATCAGCGAGGCCGAATACACCCCCATCGCCAGGGCCACTCGATGCTGGAACTGGCGCTTGATCAGCGCCGGCACCAGGGCCTGGATCAGCGCGACGCCGGCACCGCCCAGCAGGGCGGAAGCCAGCAGGGCTGGCGCCTGGCCGAAGTACAGGCGCGCCAGGCAGGCCAAAAGCACCAGCAGCAGGCCCAGGGAAACCCCGTGGCGCTCTCCCAGGCGCGCTTCGATGCGTACGCCCAGCAGTGCCACCAGGCCCATGCAGATCACCGGCAGGCTGGTGAGCCAGGCGCTGCTCTGGAAACTCATGCCGGTGGCTTCGCGGATCTGCCCCAGCAGCGGGCTGACCGAGCTGAGGATCGGCCGCAGGTTGAGCCCCAGGCACACCAGCAAGGCCCAGCCGGCGAAGGTCTTGAACGCCGATTCAGTGCGCGGCATGACGGTCCTGCCAATCCTGGTAGATAGCGTTCATCGCCGCCTGCGGCAGGTGCTGCACAGGCAGCTTCTGGGTCGCCAGGGGCTGGCCCAGTTGTTCGTAGATCGCCGCGGTGGACAGGCCGAACGGCGCCGCCTGCTGGTTGCTGGCGGCGAACACTGCCCGGGATACGCCGCACAAGTACATGGCGGCCAGGCACATCGGGCAGGGCTGGCCGCTGGCGTAGATCACGCAGCCGTCCAGGCGCGGGCCCAGTTGCTGGCTGGCGCTGCGGATCGCCAGCAGTTCGGCGTGGGCGGTGGGGTCCTGGCTGAGGTGGATTTCGTTGACCGCCTCGGCCAGTACCTGGCCGTCGCGTACCAGCAAGGCGCCGAAGGGCCGGCCGCCCTGCTCGACGTTGCGCCGGGCCAGGGCCACGGCTCGTTCGAGGAAGTGTTGATCGTTATGCATGCAAATCTCCGGCGTGCGCCGCGCGAGTTCAGGAGGCCCCGGCCTCGCGCAGCAGTTGGGCAGTGGCCTCCTGGCCGCGTTGTTCGGCATGGCGCAGGGGGCTGATCCCGGCGCGGTCCGGCAGGTTCAGGTCGGCGCCGGCGGCGATCAGCCGGCTGACGATGCGCTGGTGCGCCGGGCCGCCATCGGAGAGCAGGATCGCCTCCAGCAGGCAGGTCCAGCCCAGGCGGTTGACGTGGTCCACATCGACCCCGGCGGCGATCAGCAACTCCACGCTGGTCTCGTGGCCGCGCTCGCAGGCCGGGATCAGCGCCGTGCCGCCGTAGCGATTGGTGCTCTTGAGGTCGGCGCCATGGGCCAGGGTCAGCTTGAGGATCTCGTCGTGGCCGCTGGCCCCGGCCAGCAGGTAGGGGCTGTCTTGCATCAGGTTCTTGCGGTTGACGTCGGCGCCGGCCTCGATCAGCGCCCGGGCGATCTCCACCTGGTTGCCGCGGGTGGCCAGCAGCAGCGGGCTGCTGCCATCCAGGCCCCGGTCGTCGAGCGGCGCGCCCTGGGCGATGAGCTCGCGTACTTGCCGCAACTGTCCGTTGCGTACCGCTTCGAGCAATGCATTGTCGCTGGCCATTACCACTCCCGCCGTGAGCAGACCGGCGGCCAACAGGCCGCGTTTGAAGGACAGGTTGAACCCCATGCAAACCTCCCGTTCCGACTGATGAGCGACGAGTATGGGCAAGGCCCCGGGTATTCTGAAATTAAATATAATCATGCTAATCAGTGGCTATGAGAATGGTTTGGCGATGTTCGATCCCGTGTTGTTGCGCAGTTTCGTGGCGGTCGCCGACTGCCAGAACTTCACCCGCGCCGCCGAGCGCCTGCACCTGACCCAGTCCACCGTGAGCCAGCAGGTGCGGCGCCTGGAGGAGAGCCTGGGCTGCCAGTTGCTGGACCGCGACCAGCGCCGGGTGGCGGCCACGGTCGAGGGCGAGCGGCTTTTGGCCTATGCCCGGCGCATCCTGGCGCTGCACGAAGAGGCCAGCGACGTGCTGATCAACCAGCGCAGCGAAGAGGTGCTGCGCCTGGGGGTGCCGGAAGACTATGCCGCCGAGCGCCTGATGCCGTTGCTGTCACGGTTTGGCCGCGACTACCCGGCGGTGCGCCTGGAGGTCACTTGCGGCCTGGGGCCGGAGTTGCTGCGCCAATACCGGCGTGGCGAGTTCGACCTGTTGCTGGTCAAGCAGATGGGCCATGGCGAGGACTGCCTGGACTCCTGGCCCGAGCCGCTGTGTTGGGCCGACAGCCTCCGGCAACCGGCCTTCGGTCGCGAACCGCTGCCCTTGGTGGCCTTTGCGGTGGGGGGCTTGTACCGCCAGGAAATGCTCCATCACCTGGAGGTGGGCGGTTGGCCCTGGCGCATCGCCTATTCCAGCGCCAGCCTGGCCAGTGTCTGTTCGGCGGTGGGCGCAGGCTTGGGGATCAGCCTGCTGCCGGTGCGGGTGCTGGGCAAGCAGCACCGCATCCTCGATGCCGACAGCGGCCTGCCGGATATCCAGGGCGTGCGCCTGGCCCTGTATGCCGGCAGCGGCTTGAGCCGGGCAGGCAAGGCATTGCAGGAGCAGTTGCGAGTGCTGGCGGCCGGAAAGTTATAAGTTGCCTTGGCGTGGATATAGCTTATATGGGCCGTGCTGGACTCTATAGCTATTTGATTAGTTTTAAGTCAAGTTTGTCTTGGACAACTTTCCGGGTGCCGGCCATGCTGGTTTCGTGAGTTCTTCTTGAACTTGCCTCATTGGAAGAAACCTTTAACTGCATAAGGAAACCAGCACTATGTCGAGCATCAATGGCACCTATGTAAACTCCAACGCCGACGCCCGCCTGGTCGTGACCGACGGCAACGATTCCAACGGTTCGTTCAGCGGAGAGTTGACCCAGGCCGGGGTCAAGTACAGCGTCGCCGGGCATTACCACTTCCAGAACAGCACCGGCCAGCCCACCATCATCAACGTTTCCGGCTACAACGATGGCTATGGCTACCAGGCCTGGGCGCTGTTTTCCGCCGATCACAACTACGCTCGGTTGCGCGCTTCCGGAGCCCGCAGCAACTTCAGCGGTGATGTGGTCGGCTTGAGTGGTGAATTCCTCAAGCAGTAACGAGTTCGATAACTGACAGCCGCTGGATATCCGTTAGTTGATATGAAACTTGCGTGATTTTCCAGCGGCTTTGTCGTGCCTGTAGTTTGAGTTTAGTTGTGGGCCGGTGTTTCTGGTTAGTTGTATCGAGGCGGGTATCCAGGTGTTTTCGATGCCTTGCGGGAATATTTTTCATGCCGGCAAGGCATGGGCTTTCGCTGTTGTGGCTGCAGCCCTTGATTCACGCGGCCTGCAGGGTTTCACGAGTTTTGTATATTCCATGTGGGTCTATATATAACTTGAAAGATTACTTTAAGAGATAAGCGAGGGGCGCGGATCATGGACCCCACGGCACCGTTGCGTGGGGGAGTCAGAGCGCTGGTGCCGGTTATCCGCAGAAGATCGTAGGGAGTGAATCAATGGGCAATGTCCAGACCGTCGCCAGCGCGCAGGAGGTGCCGTGGCGCCAGGCACCGAGCGGCGAGTTGGTCGATCTTGGCCGGCCGCATCGCTTGCCGCTGGGCCAGGCTCGGCTGCAACGCACACCCAAGCGGGTGCTGCGCCGGCGCGAGGCGATTCTCCTGGGAGTGGCGGCCCTGGTGTTGCACGGCGCGGTGATCTACTGGGTGAGCCAGAAGCCTACTCCGGTGCTGCCCATCGTGCCGCCGGAGATCCCGCCCATGACCATCGAGTTCTCGCATCCGGCGCCACCGGTGGTCGAGCCGCCGCCACCGCAGCCGGTCCAGCCGGTAGTGGAGCCACCGCCGCCGGTGGAGGATGAGCTGGCAGTGAAGCCGCCGCCACCCAAGCCGGTGCCCAAGCCCAAGCCAAAACCGCTGCCCAAGCCCGAACCCAAGCCCGCGCCCAAACCGGTGCAACAGGCTCCGGCAGCGCCGCAACCGGTTGCGCCGGTCGCTGCCCCGGCTCCACCCGCGCCACCGGCTCCCGCTCCGGTGACGCCGGCCTCGGCCAGCGCCGCGTACCTGAAGAACCCGGCGCCGGAGTATCCGTCCCTGGCCCAGCGGCGGGGTTGGGAAGGCACGGTGCTGCTTCGGGTGCACGTGCTGGCCAGCGGCAAACCGGGAGAGATCCAGGTCCAGAAGAGCAGTGGGCGCCAGCAACTCGACGATGCGGCCCTGGCCGCGGTCAAGCGCTGGAGCTTCGTCCCGGCCAAGCAGGGCGACGTGGCCCAGGACGGCTGGGTCAGCGTACCTATCGATTTCAAGATCCATTGAGCCGCAAGGCCCGATCCACACGCTTATAGAGGGAACACATCATGACGTTACTGGCATCTCCACTGGAATCCATCGAAAGCGCGGTGATCTGGCTGCTGGTGGTCTTCTCCGTCGCTACCTGGGGCCTGGCCCTGGTCAAGGGCGTGCAGTTCGCCCGCCTCAAGGCCCAGGATCGCAAGTTCCACAATCAGTTCTGGGCGGCATCGAGCCTGGACTCCGCCGCGCCCCTGAGCGAAACCCAGCCCGGTGCGGCGGCGCGAGTGGCCCAGGCCGGCTACGCGGCGATCCAGGTGGGCGATGCCTCCCACGCCGCCGACCTGAGCCAGGCGATCAACCACCAGGACCGGCTCGAGCGCGCCCTGCGCCAGCAGATCGTGCGTGAGCGCCGCTCCCTTGAGACGGGCCTGGCGGTGGTGGCGAGTATCGGTAGCACCTCGCCCTTCATCGGTCTGTTCGGCACCGTGTGGGGGATCATGGAAGCGCTCAAGGGCATCAGCGCCGCTGGTTCGGCCAGCCTGGAAACCGTGGCTGGGCCTATTGGCGCGGCGCTGGTGGCCACTGGCGTGGGGATCGCCGTCGCCGTGCCGGCGGTGCTGGTCTACAACTACTTCCTGCGGCGCCTGAAGCTGACCGCCGCCGATCTCGATGACTTCGCCCATGACTTCTACAGCCTGGCGCAGAAGAGTTCGTTCCGTGTGCTGATCCACCCGGCCGCGCACAAGGTCGCGGCCCAGGGCTCCGGCCACAAAGTGAAGGAGGCCTCCTGACATGGCCTTCTCCACCCAAGACAGCGATGAAGTGCTGAGCGAGATCAACGTCACTCCGCTGGTGGACGTGATGCTGGTGCTGCTGGTGGTGTTCATCGTCACCGCGCCGCTCTTGACCAACGCCATTCCCATCAACCTGCCCAAGACCGAGGCCGTGGCCCCGGTGGAGCAGAAGGACCCGCTGGTGGTGAGCATCGATGGCACCGGCAAGCTGTTTATCAACAAGGACGAGATCCAGCCGGATCTCCTGGAAACCAACCTGCAAGCGGCCAAGCAGAAGGACCCGGAAGTCCGCGTCCAGCTGCAGGCCGACGATGGCGTCAACTACGGCGAGGTGGCCCGGGCCATGGCGTCCATCGAGCGTGCGGGCATCACCAAGCTGTCGGTGATCACCGCCCGCTGATACCGAGCAACAAAGCCACGACTTTTCAGGCCGTCTCCTTGGCAGGGTGCGGCCTTTTTTTTGTTGTGGCGCTGTAGCTGCTGTCGAGCGCAGCGAGGCCCGCAGGGCACTTCAACTGTACGGTCGAACGGGCTCCCTGGCGGTCGCTGCGCGCCTGCGGCAGCGATTGCACAAGGCGGAGCAGGGCGGGTTTATATTCTTTATGAGTCTTAATAAATAGCTTCTTATTCCTTAACCAATATAAATCCCCTCCCTATACTCGTTCGGGAACAGACACGCAGCAGGAGAGTTCCCCATGCGCAACGAATCCATTCGCTACTTGATTGTGCCGGGCTGGCAAGGATCGCCAGAAGATCATTGGCAAAGCCACTGGCAGCGCAGCCTGCCCAACAGTGCGCGAGTGGAGCAGGCCGATTGGCTGACGCCGCGCCGGGAAGACTGGGTAGCCGCGCTGGCCGAGGCCATTGCCGCCGATGACACCCCGGTGATCCTGATCGCCCACAGCCTGGGTTGCGTCACCGTGGCCCATTGGGCAGCCCGGGCGCCGTTGGCCGCCCTGCGCCAGGTACGTGGCGCGCTGCTGGTGGCGCCGGCGGATGTGGAACGTCCGGCCTGTGCCCCGGCGCTGCGCAATTTTGCCCCGATCCCCCGGGGCCTGCTGCCGTTCCCCAGCCAGGTGGTCAGCTCGGACAACGACAGCGCGGTCAGCGCGGCGCGAGCCCTGGAGCTGGCCCGGGACTGGGGCGCCGAGGCCGGGATCCTGGCCGGTGCCGGGCATATCAACGTCAAGTCCGGCCACCATCGCTGGGAACAGGGTTTCGCCTATCTCTACCGCCTGCAAAACCGCATGGAACAGCACGCCCTGCGTCGTGCCTGAATTTTCTTCTTTCGTTTAAACGCCCCCGCCTCCAGGCGCCTTGGGGCGGGAGCCAGCCATGAGTTCGCATACCCCCTTCGGCCAGCCGCTGCTGACCTTTCCCGATGCCGAGAAAAGCCCCCTGAGCATCCGCGCCAAGGCGCTGGTGTTCGTCGATCCGCGTTCGCGCCAGCTGCGCGAGGAGCTGGAGCAACTGGCGCCGCGTTCGACCTCGGTACTGATCCGTGGCGAGACCGGCACCGGCAAGGAGCTGCTGGCCCGGCATATCCACCGCGCCAGCGATCGTGGTGGGTTGTTCGTCTCGGTCAACTGCGGGGCCATCAGCCCGACCTATGCCGATGCCGAGCTGTTCGGTTACGCCGCGGGCAGCTTCAGCGGCTCGGCCAGCAGCCGGGCCGGCTGGTTCGGCTCGGCCAATGGCGGGACCCTGTACCTGGACGAGATCGGCGACCTGCCGCTGCCGATCCAGACCAAGCTGCTGGCGGCCCTGGAGAACCACGAAGTGACCCGGGTCGGTGCGCAGCAGCCAAGCCCGGTGGATGTGCGCCTGGTGGCGGCCACCAGCATCGACCTGGCCCAGGCGGTGGCGGCGGGCAAGTTCCACGAGCGCCTGTACCGCTACCTGGGCGAGGGCCAGCTGGAGCTCCCGGCCCTGCGTGAGCGGGTGGGGGATATCGAATCGTTGGCCGAATACTTCCTGGGGATCTACAGCCAGCGCCTGGACCTGCCGGTGCCGCTGATCAGCGAAGCCGCGCAACAGGTCCTGGAGCGCCACAGCTGGCCAGGCAATACCCGCGAGCTGGAGAACGTGGTGCACTTTGCCCTGCTGGTCAGCGATGGTGGGGAAATCCTTCCGGAGCACCTCAACCTGCCGGAAACAGTGTCACCGCTAAGTGAGTTGGAGCGGCAAGTAGAGGTGTTGCTGCGGGGAAGTGAGAGTGAGCGCAGCGGATTGAAGGCCGTGCTGGAGAAGGTTGCGCAGCGGTTGGGGGGATAGAGAGGAGCGAACACCCGAATTGTTGCGAAAGCAATCCTTGTTCTTGCAAATGATTTGCATTAGCCTTTCTCGAAAAGAAGATCTGCTTCAAGCATTGAAGGAGTCTTTATGAGAAAAGTATCTTGCGCGGTGCTTTTTCTATCTGCCCTGGCCCCCAACGCCTATGCGTATCTCACTGAACTAGCGATGTTTTCGCGTGCCAACTGTTTCGGTTTCAACGAATCGGTCAGTTGGGACACGATACATACATGGAAATTAGAAACATCGTCTGTGCAATACAATACGGTGGATGGCAGTTACAGGGAGTTTTACGATAAATCCGACAGTACCTGGCGCTCTTATGCAGGTTGTGGATTGTGTGGCATGGATTGGGAAGTCTACGGTTTCCATTATGCGGACGGGAAGTATGGCGACCCTGACTACAAGGCCCAGCAGGATCATCTTCTTGTCAATGTCTGTACTGCTGGCTGGTCGCCAAGTGTGGCTGATGGCTCGCCCTGCCTCGAAACCTACACCACCTCTTGCAATCTGACGGAGTGGTAATGATGCGCTTGTCGATGGTTTGCATAAGCATGCTGCTCGTTCCATTCTCGGCAGATGCCGAGTTGGAGATTCGCCCTCTAAGTAGTAATACACATATTCAAAAGATCCTTGATAAAGGAACTGCCTCACCCAGGAGGGAGGCGGAGAGAAAATCGGCTTTTCCAAGCTTCGAACAATTTAGTTCGATGGTCACACTCGCTCAGATGACCGATAAAAGGCTATCTCAAGCCGTCAGGTTCAAATCTGAGTCGAGAGCGGCAATTGAAAAGTTGAGATGTCAATTTTCCAAAGAAGCCCCCTCCGGTGTCGAGATGAAGGAAGGCGGTTTGAACGGTGTCATGTCTCTTTACTCGTGCGGCGATGATTATGTTGTCACCTACGAGACCCACTATGAACCTGAGCTGGCACAGCGTGTAGTTGTTTACGACGATGATTACGCCAAGCCTCAAGACCCCGGCAAGCCCTTGGTGAAAACGTCGGAAAAAGTAGTGGGCGGGGTCAGGAAGACCGGGTTGCGCTGGATGAATTCCAAGCATGAAGTGAGGTATGACATTTACGCCAGCCTGGAAGGTGATGGTGCGCTGGAGAAGGCACTGATGTCGGTCATTACCAAGGTTGCCATTGAAATCGGTAAGCGATAGATCGCAGGCGTTGTGTAATGGAGCAACCAGGCGTACCGGCAGGCTAGGCAGTTGTCCTTTCACTACCAATAAAAAAGGCATAAGTACTTGCCAAAAAGATATTGTTAGGGAATAAAAAATCTCGGTATTGTCCGGTTCACGCCAGCAGTGGCACTTCACCAGTATCCCGATCCACTCCCTATTTGAAGCCGTCGTCGGACCCCGACATCTAAGGACATCGCATGAAAAAAGTTCTGTTGTTCACCGCACTGGCGGCAGCCCTGGGCGCCGGTATCGCCCAGGCCGGCGAGAAGCTGGTGGTCGCCGCGACCCCGGTGCCCCACGCCGAGATCCTCGAGCTGATCAAGCCGACCCTGGCCAAGGAAGGCGTGGACCTGGAAGTGAAGGTCTTCACCGACTACGTGCAGCCCAACGTGCAAGTGGACCAGAAGCGCCTGGACGCCAACTACTTCCAGACCCTGCCGTACCTGAAGAACTTCAACGAAGGCAAGGGCACCCACCTGGAGACCGTGATTGGCGTGCATGTCGAGCCTTTCGGCGGCTACTCGAAGAAGGTCAAGAGCCTGGCCGAACTGAAGGACGGCGCCAGCATCGCCATCCCCAACGAAGGCAGCAACAGCGGGCGTGCGCTGATCCTGCTGCACAAGGCCGGCCTGATCGAACTCAAGGATCCGAAGAACGCCGTGTCCACTCCGAAGGACATCGCCAAGAACCCGCACAACTTCAAGTTCAGGGAACTGGAATCGGCCATGCTGCCACGGGTCCTGGACCAGGTTGACCTGGACATGATCAACACCAACTACGCCCTGGAAGCCGGCCTGAACCCGGCCAAGGATGCGCTGGTGATCGAAGGCGCCGACTCGCCCTACGTGAACTTCCTGGTGGCCCGTCCGGACAACAAGGACAGCCCGGCCATCCAGAAGCTGGCCAAGGCCCTGACCAGCCCTGAAGTGAAGGCTTTCATCGAGAAGAAATACAGCGGCGCGGTATTGCCGGCCTTCTGATGGGCTAGGCTGTCCACCGGACCAACCCCTTCAAGGTTCGAACGCCGACGGCTAGGCCAGCGTCGGCGTTTTTTATTGCCCGCAATTTTTGGCCAGCGTCAGCCTGCCGGCTGCATGGCCCGGCGCAAGGCCATGAGCCATTTGAGCAAGTCATGGGGATCGAGCGGTTGCGGAGTCTTTTCATTGGCCATGGTCATCGTCCTTGTGAAGCTGCGCGTCCTGGGAAATGCCCCGGTCCTCATGAACCCGGCAGGCAGGCAAAAAGGTAGTCGCTCGACGCCAGCCCGGCAAATCCGCGGGTTAGGTTTTTGGGTGATATCAATATGCCTTAACGGTATTTAAATTCTGCTTTTTATAGCTTTAGAGTCGCGCTCAGCCGGGCGATTACCCATCGCCCCATGGACTGCATCACCGTCGCCGTATCCCGGCGACGTCCAGGACGTTCAATGACCCTCGACTACGCTTTCATCCTCAGCACCCTGCCGGCGTTCCTCAAGGCCGTGGGGGTGACCCTGCAGGTCGGCCTGATCGCCATCGGCACTTCCCTGCTGGTGGCGTTGATCAACGCTGCCTTCCTGGTGTTCCGTACGCCCTATGTGCACCGCCTGATCGGCCTGTACGTGGAGCTGGCGCGCAACACGCCGTTGCTGATCCAGCTGTTCTTCGTCTACTTCGCCCTGCCGGCCCTGGGGATCAAGGTCTCCGGCTTCACCGCGGCGATCATCACCATGACCTTCCTCGGCGGTGCCTATCTCACCGAGGTGCTGCGCGCCGGGGTCGAGGCGGTGCCGCTGGCCCAGCTGGAATCGGGGCGTTCCATCGGCCTGTCGCGCTGGCAGCTGTTGCGCTACGTGATCCTGCCCCAGGCAGGCATCCTCAGCCTGCCGTCGCTGTTCGCCAACTTCATCTTCCTGCTCAAGGAGACCACCGTGGTCTCGGCGGTGGCGGTGCCGGAGATCCTCTACACCACCAAGAGCTACATCGCCCTGTACTACAAGACCTACGAGATGCTGGCGGTGTTGACGCTGATCTGCGTGCTGCTGTTCTTGCCACTGTCGCTGTTGCTCGGCTACCTGGAAAGGAGGCTGCAACATGGCCAGTTCGGGTCTTGAGCTGCTGCTGGTGTCCCTGCCGCAACTGGCCCGGGGCGCCGAGCAGACCTTGTCGATCTCCTTGCTGAGCATCCTCTTCAGCACCCTGGGCGGCGTGCTCTATGGCGTGCTGCGCAGCCTGCAGCGGCGAGTGCTGGATGTACCGCTGCGCATCTACCTGGAGCTGTTCCGGGCGATCCCGGTGCTGGTCTGGCTGTACTTGCTGTTCTTCGGCTTCCCGATCTTCTTCGGTATCAGCATTCCCAGCTTCACCTGTGCGGTGCTGGTGCTGTCGCTGTGGGGCGCCAGCGAGGTCGGCGAGGTGGTGCGCGGGGCGCTGCGTTCGTTGCCCCGGGGCCAGCGCGAGGCGGGGCTGTCCATCGGCCTGTCGACGTTACAGCTATATGGCCACGTGTTGCTGCCCCAGGCCCTCAAGCGCATGACGCCGCCGACCATCAACGTCTACACACGGATCATCAAGACCAGCTCCCTGGCGGTGCTGATCGGCGTAGTGGACGTGATCAAGGTCGGCCAGCAGATCATCGAGCGCACCTACGAATCGGTGTTGATCTACGGCGTCCTGTTCCTGTTCTTCTTTTTCATCTGCTACCCGCTATCGGCCGCCTCCCGCGTGCTGGAGCGGCGCTGGACGCAAGCATGAGCGCATTGATCGAGTTCCAGGGTTTCACCAAGTTCTTCGGCTCGCAGCAGGTGCTGCGCGACATCGACCTGAGCGTGGCGTCGGGCGAGGTGATCGTCATCCTCGGTCCCAGCGGCTGCGGCAAGAGTACCCTGCTGCGCTGCCTAAACGGCCTGGAAAGCGCCCAGGGCGGCCACCTGCGCTTTGCCGGCCGCGAGCTGCTGGACCCGGCCACCGACTGGCGCCAGGTACGCCAGCAGATCGGCATGGTGTTCCAGAGCTATCACCTGTTTCCCCACATGAACGTGCTGGACAACATCCTCCTCGGCCCGCTCAAGGTGCAGAAGCGCCAGCGCCGCGAGGCCCAGGCCCAGGCCGAGGCGCTGCTGGAGCGGGTCGGCCTGGCGGACAAGCGCCAGGCGTTTCCCCGGCAGCTGTCCGGCGGCCAGCAGCAACGCATCGCCATCGTCCGCTCGCTGTGCATGAACCCCCAGGTGATGCTGTTCGACGAGGTCACCGCGGCGCTGGACCCGGAGATGGTCAAGGAAGTGCTGCAGGTGATCCAGGGCCTGGCCCGGGACGGCATGACGCTGCTGATCGTCACCCATGAAATGGCCTTCGCCCGGGCCGTGGCCGACCGCATCGTGTTCATGGACGCTGGCCGCATCCTCGAGCAGAACACCCCCGAGGCTTTCTTCACGAACCCGCAGACCGTTCGCGCGCAGCAGTTCCTGGAGAAGTTCTCGTTCGTCGAAGCATTACCCAAGAAAGCCCCTAGAAAGGAACTGGAGCTCTTATGAAAACCATCAAGTCTTCACTGTTGTTGCTGCCGTTGTTCGGCCTGGCCCTGCTGGCCGGCTGCGATAAATCCTCCGAGGCCCCCAAGCCTGCGGCCAGTGCCGCCAGCGCTGCGCCGGCGGCCAGCTACCTGGACAAGATCAAGGCCCGGGACAAGCTGATCGTCGGCGTGTTCACCGACAAGCCGCCGTTCGGTTTCGTCGATGAGGCCGGCCGCTACGTGGGCTTCGATACCGACATCGGCCGGCAGTTCGCCAAGGACCTGCTGGGCGACGAGAACAAGGTGGAGTTCGTCGCCGTGGAGCCGGCCAGCCGCATTCCGTTCCTGCAAAGCGACAAGGTCGACCTGATCCTGGCCAACATGACCGTGACCCCCGAGCGCAAGGAAGCGGTGGAATTCACCAACCCCAACCTCAAGGTCGCGGTCCAGGCCCTGGTGCCCGAGGGCAGCCCGGTGCAGAGCCTGGATGACCTGGCGAGCCGCACCACCATCGTCACCACCGGCACCACCGCGGATATCTGGCTGACCCAGAACCACCCGGACTGGAAGCTGCTCAAGTTCGAGAAGAACACCGAGTCCCTGCAGGCCCTGGCCAATGGCCGTGGCGATGCCTACGCCCAGGACAACCTGATCCTGTTCAGCTGGTCCAAGCAGAACCCGGGCTACCGCGTACTGCCCCAGACCCTGGGCGAGCAGGCGCCGATCGCCCCGGCGGTGAAGAAGGGCAACACCGAGCTGCGTGACTGGGTCAACGCCGAGCTGGCCAAGCTGGGCGAGCAGAAGTACCTGCTCAAGCTGTACGACCAGTACGTGCGCAAGGAACTGAGCGACGACACCAACCCCGACAGCGTGATCGTCGAAGGCGGCAAGTGGCAGGGGTGATCCGCCCCGGGCGCTTGAAGCGCTCTTGAGTACGCCATCGCGGGCAAGCCTCGCTCCTACGCAGACCTTAGGAGAGAGGCTTGCCCGCGATGCTTTTGAGGCTGCTCAATCGGGCCAGTACCAGGCGGGCTCGTCGAGCTGTCGCTGGCCGACGATGCCCGTCTGGCCCAGTTCCTTTTCCAGCACGATGCAGTTGCATTCCGGGTCTTCCTGCAGGGCCGCGATCAGGCGCCGGGCGTGGGACACCACCCACACCTGGCACTGCTCCGAGGCACGGATGATCAGGCGCGCCAGCGCCGGCAGCAGGTCGGGGTGCAGGCTGGTTTCCGGTTCGTTGAGCACCATCAGCGTTGGCGGTCTCGGGGTCAGCAGGGCCGCCACCAGCAGCAGGTAGCGCAGGGTGCCGTCCGACAGCTCCGCCGCCGACAGTGGGCGCAACAAGCCTTCTTGATAGAACTCGATGGCGAAGCGCCCGCCCGGTTGCGCGTCGATCTCCAGGCGGGCTCCGGGGAAGGCATCGCTGATGGCCGCTTGCAGGGCCTGGGGATCGCCGATCTCGCGGATGGTCTGCAAGGCGGCTGCCAGATCGCGGCCGTCGTGGTGCAGTATCGGGGTGCGGGTGCCCAGTTGCGGTTGGCGCGCCGGGGCTTCGCTGTCGCAGCGAAAATGATCGTAGAAGCGCCAGCGGCGAATGGACTCGCGCAGGTGCAGCACCTCGGGCGAAGTGCGCAGGCTGCCCACCTGGTCGAACAGGCTGTCGAACTCCGGCGTGTGCTGGGCCAGTACGTCCCAGGCCCGGCCTTGGCGAGCCCGGATCAACGGGCCGTCACGGTCTACCAGCAGGCTGGCGGGGCGATAGAAATGCCCGGACCAGATGCATTCCTTCTTGATCTGCGGGTCCAGGGCAAATGCCGAGCGGCTGGGTTCCGGCAGGCCCAGGGCAATGGCATAGCCGAAGTCCTCGCCGGAGAATCCCAGGCGCAGGCGCTTGCTGGAGGAGCGCACGCCAGCCTCGATCGGCACCTCGCCCTTGCGCATGCGTCGGCTGATGGTTTCCGGCCCGGCCCAGAAGGTCGAGTCCAGCCCGCCCTCCCGGGCCAGGGCGTTGACCACCCCGCCCTGGGCAGTTTCCGCCAGCAGGCGCAGGGCGCGGTAGAGATTGGATTTGCCGCTGCCGTTGGCGCCGGTGATCAGGTTCAGCCGAGCGAGGGGAATCACCAGTTTGTTGATGGAGCGGTAATTGGCCACCGCCAGGGTCTTGAGCATGCCGGATCTCCTTTGCGTGCCGCGCAGTGTGCCCAATCCCCATGGCTCTTGTCGCGCCATCCCTGCGGCGGCGACACGGGGCGAACCTGAAGCCGCTGTCGAGCTTGCGAGGCTGCGCCAAGGCCCGCAGGGCCTTCAAGTGGACGATCTCCAGACCCTGGGCTGCGGCGGGCAGTACAAGGGTGGAACCCTGTTCTAAGCTCACAGTCGTAAACGTCACGGCGCATCGATCAAGCAAAAGGAGCCTGCATGGCTGGTCTCGATACGAAGTGGGTAGTGGGGTTTTGCCTGTTGGCCTTGCTCGCTGGTTGCGGGGCGGAGCAGCCCACGGAAAAGAATCATCCGCGGGTGCGGGTCCAGCAAGTGCAGAGCAGCGAGTTCGCGGCGTCGGTGACCCTTACCGGCGATGTGCAGGCACGGGTCCAGACCGATCTGTCGTTTCGCGTTGGCGGCAAGATCATCCAGCGCATGGTGGATGTTGGCGACCGGGTCGCGGCTCGCCAGGTGCTGGCCAGGCTCGACCCCAAGGACCTGCAGACCAACGTCGACTCGGCCAATGCCGCGGTGTTCGCCGAGCAGGCGCGGGTCAAGCAGACCAGCGCCGCGTTCGTCCGCCAGCAGAAACTCTTGCCCAAGGGCTACACCAGCCAGAGCGAATACGACTCGGCCAAGGCCGCCCTGCACAGCAGCCAGAGCGCCTTGAGCGCGGCCCAGGCCCAGTTGGCCAACGCCCGCGAGCAACTGGGCTACACCGCACTGGTGGCCGAAGTCCCGGGGGTAATCACCGCCCGCCAGGCCGAGGTCGGCCAGGTGATGCAGGCGACGCAGCCGATCTTCAGCCTGGCCCAGGACGGCGAGCGCGATGCGGTATTCAACGTCTATGAGTCTTTGGTGATGCAGCCACCGGGGCAGGAAACCATCCACATCGCCCTGTTGGACAATCCCAAGGTGACCACCACCGGCAAGGTCCGCGAAGTGACCCCGGTGGTCTCGGCCCAGAGCGGCACGGTGCAGGTCAAGGTCAAGCTCGACTCTTTGCCGGCGGGCATGGAGTTGGGTTCGGTGGTCAGCGCCACCGCTCGCGCCAATGCCAAGGCCAGCGTGTTGCTGCCCTGGGCGGCGCTGACCAAGGACCTGCGCGAGCCGGCGGTATGGCTGGTGGACACTGACGGCAGGGCGCAACTGCACAAGGTCAAGGTCGGGCGCTACCTGACCGGCAAGGTGATCATCAGCGAAGGCCTCGAGGGCGGCGAGCAGGTGGTGGTGGCCGGCGGGCAGTTGCTGTATCCGGGAGTACCGGTGGAGATCGCCGGCCAGACCACCGGCCAGGAGCAACAGCCATGAAGCGCCTGGCCTTGTTGTGGTGCGCCGTTGTGCTGCTGCCTGCCTGCTCCAAGCACGACGCACCGCCGGAACCGGTGCGTCCGGTGCTGTGGATCCAGGTGACGCCGCAGTCCGAGGAAAGCCTGGGGCGCTTTGCCGGCAACATCCAGGCCCGCTATGAGACCAACCTGGGCTTCCGGGTGCCGGGACGCATCGCCAAGCGCAATGTCGACGTCGGGGCCGAGGTGGCCCCCGGGGACTTGCTGGCGACCCTGGACCCCACCGACCAGCAGAACCAGTTGCGGGCGGCCCAGGGCGACCTGGCCCGGGTCCAGGCGCAGTGGATCAATGCCCAGGCCAACGCCCGGCGCCAGCAGGAACTGTTCGACCGTGGGGTCGGGGCCCAGGCCCAGCTGGACCTGGCCCAGACCGACATGAAGACCACCCGCGCCTCCCTCGACCAGGCCCAGGCCTCGGTGCAGCAGGCCCGGGACCAGCTCGGCTACAGCGAGCTGCACACCGACCACGGCGGCGTGGTCACCGCCTGGAAGGCCGAGGCCGGGCAGGTGGTGAGCGCCGGCCAGCAGGTGGTGACCCTGGCCCGGCCGGAGGTCAAGGAAGCGGTGATCGACCTGCCGGCGAACCTGGTGGACCAGCTGCCGGCGGACGTGGTGTTCCAGGTCGCGGCGCAACTGGACCCGAGCATCGGCACCAGCGCCACGGTGCGCGAGATCGAACCCCAGGCCCAGAGCGCGACCCGCACCCGCCGGGCCCGCCTGACCCTCAAGGACACCCCCGAGGCATTCCGCCTGGGTACCGCCATCAGCGTGACCCTGAGCTCGGCCATCGCGCCGCGCACCGAGCTGCCGTTGACCGCGTTGCAACAGGTGGATGGCAAGAGCCGGATCTGGGTCATCGACCCCAAGACCCATACCGTCTCGCCCCGTGAGGTGACGGTACTGAGCCGCGATGATGATTCGATCCTGATCAGCCAGGGCGTGCAGCCCGGCGAGCGGATCGTCAGCGCCGGCGTCAACAGCCTCAAGCCGGGGCAGAAAGTCAAAATCGATGAGGACCGCGCACAATGACGCCCGCCAACAAAGGGAGCTTCAACCTGTCCGAGTGGGCGATCAGGCATCAATCCTTCGTCTGGTACCTGATGTTCGTGGCGCTGTTGATGGGCGTGTTCTCCTATATGAACCTGGGGCGCGAGGAAGATCCGTCCTTCACCATCAAGACCATGGTCATCCAGACCCGCTGGCCCGGCGCGACCCAGGAAGAAACCCTCAAGCAGGTCACCGACCGCATCGAGAAGAAGCTCGAGGAACTCGACTCCCTGGACTACGTGAAGAGCTACACCCGCCCCGGCGAGTCGACGGTGTTCGTCTACCTGCGCGACACCACCAACGGCAAGGACATCCCCGACATCTGGTACCAGGTGCGCAAGAAGATCAACGACATCCGGGGCGAGTTTCCCCAAGGCTTGCAGGGGCCAGGGTTCAACGACGAGTTCGGCGATGTGTTCGGCTCCATCTACGCCTTCACCGCCGATGGCCTGAGCATGCGCCAGCTGCGCGACTACGTGGAGCAGGTGCGGGCGCAGATCCGCGAGGTGCCGAACCTGGGCAAGGTGGAGATGGTCGGCGAGCAGGACGAGGTGATCTACCTGAACTTCTCCACCCGCAAGCTGGCGGCCCTGGGGATCGACCAGCGCCAGGTGCTGCAAAGCCTGCAGTCGCAGAACGCGGTGACTCCGGCCGGGGTGATCGAGGCCGGGCCGGAGCGGATCTCGGTGCGCACTTCGGGGCAGTTCGCCTCGGAGAAGGACCTGGCCACGGTGAACCTGCGGCTCAACGACCGTTTCTATCGCCTGGCGGATATCGCCCAGATCAGCCGTGGCTATGTCGATCCGGCGACGCCGATGTTCCGCTTCAACGGCCAGCCGGCCATTGGCCTGGCCATCGCCATGAAGAAGGGCGGCAATATCCAGGACTTCGGCAAGGCCCTGCACGCGCGCATGGACCAGCTGACCGCCGACCTGCCGGTGGGCGTCGGCGTGCACAAGGTCTCCGATCAGGCCGAGGTGGTGGAGGAGGCGGTGGGTGGCTTCACCAGCGCATTGTTCGAGGCGGTGGTGATCGTCCTGGTGGTGAGTTTCATCAGCCTCGGGGTCCGGGCCGGGTTGGTGGTGGCCTGTTCGATCCCGCTGGTGCTGGCCATGGTCTTCCTGTTCATGGAGTACAGCGGCATCACCATGCAGCGTATTTCCCTGGGAGCGCTGATCATCGCCCTGGGCTTGCTGGTGGACGACGCGATGATCACCGTGGAGATGATGGTCACGCGCCTGGAAAAAGGTGAAAGCAAGGAGCAGGCGGCGACCTACGCCTACACTTCCACGGCCTTCCCGATGCTCACCGGGACCTTGGTGACTGTCGCCGGCTTCGTGCCCATCGGCCTCAATGCCAGCTCGGCCGGGGAGTACACCTTCACTCTGTTCGCGGTGATCGCGGTGGCGATGCTGGTGTCGTGGATCGTCGCGGTGTTGTTCGCCCCGGTGATTGGCGTGCATATCCTGAGCACCAACGTCAAACCTCACTCCGAGGAGCCGGGGCGGGTCGGCCGGGCCTTCAATGGCGGCCTGCTATGGGCCATGCGCAACCGCTGGTGGGCCATCGGCATCACCGTGTTGTTGTTCGTCGCCTCGGTGTTCGGCATGGGCCTGGTGCAGAACCAGTTCTTCCCGTCCTCGGACCGGCCGGAGATCCTGGTGGACCTGAACCTGCCGCAGAATGCCTCGATCAACGAGACTCGCAAGGCGGTGGATCGCCTGGAGGCGACCCTCAAGGACGATCCGGACATCGAGCGCTGGAGTACCTACATCGGCGAAGGGGCGATCCGCTTCTACCTGCCGCTGGACCAGCAACTGCAGAACCCCTACTACGCCCAGCTGGTGATCGTCAGCAAGGGCCTGGAGCAGCGCACCGCACTGACCGAGCGCCTGCAGAAGCGCCTGCGCCAGGACTTCGTCGGCATCGGCAGCTATGTCCAGGCCCTGGAGATGGGACCGCCGGTGGGCCGGCCGATCCAGTACCGGGTCAGCGGCAAGGATATCGACCAGGTACGCAAGCACGCCATCGAGCTGGCCGCCGAGCTGGACAAGAATTCGCACATCGGCGAGATCATCTACGACTGGAACGAGCCGGGCAAAGTGCTGCGCATCGACATCGCCCAGGACAAGGCGCGGCAGCTGGGCCTGTCTTCGGAAGACGTGGCGCAACTGATGAACAGCATCGTCAGCGGTTCCACCGTGACCCAGGTGCATGACGACATCTACCTGATCAAGGTGGTCGGCCGCGCCGACGACAGCGAGCGCGGTTCGCCGGATACCTTGCAGAACCTGCAGATCGTCACCCCCAGCGGCACCTCGATCCCGGTGCTGGCTTTTGCCAGCGTGCGC
Source organism: Pseudomonas sp. B6(2017) (assembly GCF_002112765.1). Classification (NCBI taxonomy): domain Bacteria; kingdom Pseudomonadati; phylum Pseudomonadota; class Gammaproteobacteria; order Pseudomonadales; family Pseudomonadaceae; genus Pseudomonas; species Pseudomonas sp. B6(2017). The sequence goes on from NZ_NEIQ01000014.1 coordinate 113,604, forward strand.
TACGAACTGGAGCAGCCCCTGGTGTGGCGCCGCGATCGCAAGCCGACCATCACCATCAAGGCGGCGGTGCGCGACCAGATCCAGCCCACCGACCTGGTCAAGCAGCTCAAGCCGACCATCGACAGGTTCGCTTCCGGGCTGCCGGCCGGCTATTCGGTGGCCACCGGCGGCACCGTGGAGGAGAGCGGCAAGGCCCAGGGGCCGATCGCCAAGGTGGTGCCGCTGATGCTGTTCCTGATGGCGACCTTCCTGATGATCCAGCTGCACAGCGTGCAGAAGATGTTCCTGGTGGCCAGTGTCGCGCCGCTGGGGCTGATCGGCGTGGTCCTGGCCCTGGTGCCGACGGGGACGCCCATGGGCTTCGTGGCGATCCTCGGGATCCTGGCGCTGATCGGCATCATCATCCGCAACTCGGTGATCCTGGTGACCCAGATCGATGAGTACGAGCAGGACGGCTACGAGCCCTGGGATGCGGTACTGGAAGCCACCCACCACCGACGGCGGCCGATCCTGCTGACCGCCGCGGCGGCCAGCCTGGGGATGATCCCCATCGCCCGGGAAGTGTTCTGGGGGCCGATGGCCTACGCCATGATCGGCGGCATCATCGTCGCCACCTTGCTGACCCTGCTGTTCCTGCCGGCGCTGTACGTGGCCTGGTACCGGATCAAGGAGCCCAAGCCGGACCAGGACAGCCGCTGATTCGTAGGCGCGAAGCGTGTTCGCGATGGCGGTGTATCAGGCGCCTCGCTAACGCGGGCAAGTCGGATCGCCGCCTGCTCGCTCCTACGCAGAGGGCGGCTCAGGCCTTGCGCCAGACGCTGGCCAGCCAGGGTTGTTGTTCCCGGGGCAGGCCGGCGGGGCGGTAATAGTGCTCCAGTTCGATGAAACCTGCGGCGGTGAGCAGTGCCTGCCAGGCCGCGAGGTCGTGGTAGGCGCCGTAGCGGGCGCCGTTCCAGCCTTCCTGGTTGTCGCCCCTGGGGTTGGAGCTGAACAGCACCCCGCCGGGCTTCAAGGTGCCATGCAGTTGCTTGAGTACCCGGGGCAGTTCCTGGCCGGGGACGTGGAACAGCACGGCGTTGGCGAAGATCCCGTCGAAGCGTGCCGCTGGCAGGTCGAGCTTGAGGAAGTCTTGCTGCCAGACTTCGCAGCCGCTGTCTTGCCGGGCCATCCGGGCGAACTCCTGGCTGCCGTCCAGGCCGACGGCCACATGGCCCAGGCGGGTGAAGGTGCGCAGGTCGCGCCCCGGGCCGCAGCCGAAGTCCAGCAGGGTGAAGGGCGCGGTGCCCTGGATATGCCGCAGCAGGGCGTCGATGTTCTGGCTGACGTCGTGGTCGCGGGTGCCTTCGCGAAAGCCTTCGGCCACCTGGTTGTAGTGGCCCAGGGTGGTGGCGGTGATGGTGTCGAGATCGTCGGGGGCAAGTTTCATGGCGGCAGGACGGCGTGATGGGGACCGGCTCAATATACACCTGTGCAAAGGCAAGGTTGGCGGGCGCTGCCTGCGGCAGCGGCTACACGAAGCGGGTCTTGTGGGTACGCGCTTGGAGCCGCTGCCGGGCCTGCGAGGCTGTGCCAAGGCCGCCGGGCCTTCAAGTGCGCGAAGCGGCTCAGCGCTTGTTGAGGCGCCGGGCCAGGCGGTCGCCGCCGAGCTGGATCGCCGCCACCAGGAGCACCAGCAACACGATCACCGTGAGCATGATCTGGCTGTCGAAGCGCTGGTAGCCGTAGCGGTAGGCGATGTCTCCCAGCCCGCCGGCCCCGATGGCCCCGGCCATGGCCGAGGAGTTGATCATGGTCACCAGGGTGATGGTGAAGCCGCCGACTATGCCCGGCAGCGCCTCGGGCAAGAGTACGTGCCAGACAATGTGCCAGCGTCGGCAGCCCATGGCCTGGGCCGCTTCGATCAGCCCGTGGTCGACCTCGCGCAGGCTGACTTCGGCGATCCGCGCGAAGAACGGCGTGGCGGCAATGGTCAGCGGCACCACGGCCGCCCATACCCCGTAGGTGGTGCCGACGATCAGCCGGGTGAAGGGGATCAGCGCCACCATCAGGATCAGGAACGGGATCGAGCGGAACAGGTTGACGAAGGCCCCCAGCGCCCGGTTCAGCGCCGGGGCCTGGTAGATCCCGCCCTTGCCGCTGGTGACCAGGATCACTGCCAGGGGAATCCCCGCCAGCAGGGCGATCAATGACGACACGCCGACCATCAGCAGGGTATCCAGGACGCCCTGGAGCAAACGTTCAAGCCACATAACCCAGCACCTCTACCTGTTGTGCCCATTGCCTGGCGCGCTGGCGCAGTTCTTCGGCGCCCAGGGACGAGCCCTGCACCGCCAGCAGCAGTTGGCCCAGGGCATGGCCCTGGATGCGCTCGACCCCGCCTTGCAGCAGCCGCACGCGCCCGCCCAAGGCGTTGAACAGCGCCGCCAGGTCTGGTTCGTCACGCTGCGTGCCGGTAAAGCGCAGGCTCAGTAGCACGGCCGCTGCGGCGCTCTCGGGATGGCTGCGCAGGCGTTGGCGCAACTCTTCGGGAAGTTCATGTTGCAAGGGCGCCAGCAGGGTCTTGCTGACCTCGTGCTGCGGGTCGCCGAAGACCTTCCACACCGGCCCCTGCTCGACGATCCCCCCACGCTCCAGGACCACCACCCGGTGGCAGATATCGCGGATCACCGCCATCTCGTGGGTAATCAGGATGATGGTCAGGCCCAGGCGCTGGTTGATCTCTTGCAACAGGCCGAGGATCGACTGGGTGGTCTCCGGGTCCAGGGCCGAGGTGGCCTCGTCGCACAGCAGGATCTCGGGGTCGTGGACCAGGGCCCGGGCGATTCCCACCCGCTGCTTCTGGCCGCCGGACAGCTGCGCCGGATAGGCCTGGTGCTTGTCCTTCAGGCCTACCAGTTCCAGCAGTTCGCGGACCTTGCGCTGGCGCTGGGCCTTGGGCACCCCGGCCACCTTCAGCGGCAACTCGACGTTGTGCCACACGGTCTTGGCCGACATCAGGTTGAAGTGCTGGAAGATCATGCCGATGCGTCGGCGCAGGGCCACCAGGCGGTCTTCGTCGTATTCGCCGATGTCCACCTGGTCGATCAGCACCCGGCCGCTGCTGGGGCGTTCCAGGCGGTTGATGGTGCGGATCAGCGACGACTTGCCGGCGCCGCTGCGGCCGATGATGCCGAACACCTCGCCGCGCTGGATCGCCAGGTCGATGTCGTGCAGGGCCTGGACCGGACCCTGCTGGCCCTGGTAGGTCTTGCCCAGGCCGATGAAGCGCACCTGGGCGCGGTTCAGGTCCGGATGCAGCTCGGTCCGTTCGGCGCTCTGGGGTTCGGGTTCGGGGAGCGCAAGCTTATGTGTGGCGACTGTCATCTCAACCTTCCCAACCGGCCTGGTAGAGCTTGCCGTGGGCCTGGTCCAGGGCGGCGCGCACGGCGGGCGAATGCTGGTAGATATCGACGAACTTGATCAGCCGCGGGTCGTTCTTGCTCTTGGGCTGGATCACGAACTGGATCACGTACTCCTTGTGGTCCAGGCCGTCGAACAGCAGCGCCGAGCCGGCATCGAAGGTCTTGGCCAGGCGGATGTAGGCCGGGTAGCCCTGGACCAGGTCGGCGTCGTCGTAGGCGCGCACCAGTTGCACGGCCTCGACCTGGAGGATCTTGATCTTCTTCGGGTTGGCGATGATGTCGTCCTCGGTGGCCTTGTAGCCGACCCCGGGCTTGAGCTCGATCAGCCCGGCCTTGGCCAGCAGTTGCAGGCCGCGACCGCTGTTGATCGGGTCGTTGGCGATGGCCACGCTGGCGCCTTGGGGCAGTTCGTCGAAGCTTTGGTACTTCTTCGAGTACAAGCCGACGTTGTTGATGATCCCCGGGGCGAAGGGCACCAGGTCGAAACCGGCGGCGGCCTTGGCGTTTTCCAGGAACGGGATGTGCTGGAAGTAGTTCACGTCGATGTCGCCGGCGGCCAGGCTGACGTTGGGCGCGATCCAGTCGCTGAACTCCACCAGTTCCACTTTCAGGCCTTGCTTGCCGGCTTCGGCGACGGCGGCCTCCAGGGGAATGGCGAAGGCGGCGGTGGTGCCGACCTTGAGTGGCGGTTCGGCGGCGAAGACGCTGCTGGCGAAGAGCCCGAGGGCGAGGGCCAGTGCTTTGACCGGATGGCGCGGGAGCTTGGTGTTCATGGTCTTGGATTCCAGTCAGTGCATCGAGGTTTTTGGGGTATTACGGTCTTATCCCGGGCAAGCCTCGCTCCTGCGCATGCATCTGCAGGAGCGAGCGGGCGGCGATCCGGCTTGCCCGCATGCCGTTAGCGGCGGTAGGCCGCACCGGTGTGGCGAACGGGCAGCTTGCGGTCCTGGTGAAAGAGCTTTTCGCGCAGGGTCCCGGTCTCGTAGGCGGTCTTGTAGGACCCGCGTCGTTGCAGCTCCGGGATCACCAGGTCGATGAAGTCGACATAGCTTTCCGGGGTGACGATGCGGGTCAGGTTGAAGCCGTCCAGGCCGGTCTCGGCGATCCAGGATTCCAGGTCGTCGGCCACCTGCTGCGGTGAACCGACCACGGTGAAATAGCGTCCGCCCAGGGCGTGCTGCTCCAGGAGCTTGCGCCGGGTCCAGTCGTTGTTCTGCAGGTGCTTGGTGGCCGACTGGATGGCGTTGTTCTTCACGTACTGGATAGGTTCGTCGAGCTCGTACTGGGCGAAGTCGATGCCGGTGGAGGCGGAGAAGTGCGCGACCCCGGCCTCGGCGCTGGCATGGCTGCGGTACTCGGCGTGCTTCTTCCAGGCCAGCTCCTCGGTGGCCCCGACGATCACGTTCAGGCCCATGAAGATCTTGATGTCCTCGGGATTGCGCCCGGCGGCCACGGCACTGGCGCGGACCTTGTCCACCTGGGCCTTGGTCGCGGCCTTGTTCTGCCCGCTGATGAACACGCATTCGGCGTGGCGTCCGGCGAACACCAGGCCGCGCTCCGAGCTGCCGGCCTGGAACAGCACCGGGGTGCGCTGGGGCGAGGGCTCGCACAGGTGATAACCGCTGACCTGGTAGAACTCGCCCTGGTGCTCGACCTTGTGCACCTTGTCCGGCCGGGCATAGATGCGCTGCTCACGGTCGTTGACCACTGCGTCGTCCTCCCAGCTGCCTTCCCAGAGCTTGTACAGCACCTCCAGGTATTCATCGGCCTGGTCGTAGCGGCGGTCGTGCTCGATCTGCTCCTTGAGGCCCATGGCCTGGGCGGCGCTGTCCAGGTAGCCGGTGACGATGTTCCAGCCGACCCGGCCACGGCTCAGGTGGTCGAGGGTGGAAAGCCTGCGGGCGAACAGGTAGGGCGCCTCGTAGGTGAGGTTGGCGGTGAGGCCGAACCCCAGGTTGCGGGTGACCGCGGCCATGGCCGAGACCAGCAGCAGCGGGTCGTTGACCGGCAGCTGGATCGACTCCTTGAGCGTCACGTCCACCGAGTCCTGGTAGACGTCGTAGACCCCGACGATGTCGGCGATGAACAGCCCGTCGAACAGCCCGCGCTCCAGCAACTGGGCCAGCTCGGTCCAGTACTCGAGGCTCTGGTACTGGGTGGAGGTGTCCCGTGGGTGGGTCCACAGGCCGTGGTTGATGTGCCCGACGCAGTTCATGTTGAAGGCGTTGAGCAGGATCTTCTTCTTGGTGGGGGCGAGGGCGCTCATCAGATGGTCCCCCGCAGTGGCGGGTTCTGCTGGTTGAGGTAGTAGTTGCCCACGGCGTGGTACTTCCAGCGCACCGGGTCGTGCAGGGTGTGCACCCGGGCATTGCGCCAGTGGCGGTCCAGGCCGTACTCGGCCAGGGTCGCCTGGCTGCCGGCCAGTTCGAACAGGGTGCTGCCGGCGGCCAGGGAAATCTCCGTGCTCAGGGCCCGGGCCTCGGCCACGGCGATGGAGGCGGCCGCCACGGTCTCGGCGTTGGTCTGGGCCTGGGCGCGGTCGAGGAATTCCCCGGCCCGTTCCAGCAGGGCCTCGGTGGCGTGCAGGCGAATGCTCAGGTGGCCGAAGCTCTTGATGGTCAGCGGGTCGTCGGTGGCCTTGTCGTGGCCGGAATCGATCCACGGCCGGCTCTTGGTCCGTACGAAGCGCAGGGCGTCTTCGTAGGCGGCGCGGGCGATGCCGGTGTCGATGGCGGCGTGGAGAATCTGCGCCAGGGGGCCGACCGGGGTCGGACGCTCGAAGGCGCTCTGGAAGGGCACCACGTCGGCGGCGTCCACCGCCACGCTTTCGAAGACCACCGAGCCACTGCCGGTGGTGCGCTGGCCGAAGCCGCTCCAGTCGTCGATCACGTTCAGGCCCTGGCTGTCGGCGGGGACGAAGGCCAGTTGCTGGATGCCGTCCTCATCCACCACCGAGGTAGGGATGCGCTGGGCGTAGATGGCGCCGGTGGCGTAGAACTTGCGCCCGTCGATGCGGTAGCCCTGGCCGCTGCGGTCGCGGCTCAGGCGGGTGGTGCGGTCGTGGGCGGTCTTGGTACCCAGCTCGGCCAGGGCGTTGCCGAAGCGTCGGCCGGCCAGGACCTCGGCGTACAGCCGTTGCTTCTGCTGCTCGCTGCCGTTCACCCGCAGCACTTCGAGGGCATAGAAATGGTTTTGCGGGATCTGGCCCAGGGAGGCGTCGGCCTCGGCGATCAGCGCGGTGACCTTGGCCAGGGTGACGTTGGAGACGCCAGCGCCGCCGTATTCCTTGGGTACGCTGATGCCCCACAGGCCGGAGCGGCTGAAGGCTTCCAGCTCGGGGTGCGGCAGGCGCCGCTCGCGATCGCGCAGGGCGCTGTCGCGCTTGAAATCTTCCGCCAGGTCGCTGGCGACAATCAGGGCTTGCTCGTCGCTGGTGATGACCGCGACGTGTTGAGAAAGAGACATGTGTTTCTCCAGAGATCTGGTCAAAAGCGTTCTGGGCGGTTAAATCCAGGAATGACGGGCCGGCAGCGTGCCGTTCAGGTGATAGGCGCCCACGGCGTGGTACTTCCAGCGCACCGGGTCGTGCAGGGTGTGCACCCGGGCGTTGCGCCAGTGACGGTCAAGGTTGAATTCGGCGAGGGTGGCGCGGCTGCCGGCCAGCTCGAACAGTTTCTCGCTGGCTTGCAGGGAGATCTCGGTGGTCAGCACCTTGGCTTCGGCCACGGCGATGGAGGCGCGGGCCGCGGCCTCGACGGTGACCGGTGCCGCGCTGACCTGGTCCAGTACTTGGCCGGCCTTGCGCAGCAGGGCCTCGGCGGCGTGCAGTTCGATCTGCAGCTTGCCGATGTCGGCGATCACATAGAGGTCGTCGCTGGCCCGTTCGACGTTGGCGTCGATCCACGGCCGCGAGCGTTCACGGACGAAGCCAATGGCATCGGCCAGGGCTTCGCGGGCGATCCCGGCGTCGATGGCGGCCTGGATCAGTTGCGAGGCGGCGCCCTGGATGTTCGGGGTCTCGTTGATCTTCCAGTTGTCCAGCACCAGCTCGGAGTCCACCCGCACGTTGTTCAGCAAGATGGTGCCGCTGGCGGTGGTGCGCTGGCCGAAGCCCGACCAGTCATCGATGATGCGCAGCCCCGGAGTGCCACGGCGGACGAAGGCCAGGACCTGGCGACCGTCGTCGTTGAGCGCCTTGACCGCCACCCAGTGGGCGAACAGCGCACCGGTGGAATAGAACTTCTGGCCATTGAGCACATGGCCGTCGGCGTCGGCGCTGATCCGCGCCTTGAGCTCCAGGGTGTTCTTGGTGCCGCGTTCCGGGCCGGCATTGCCGATGCGCCAGCCTTCCAGGACGCTTTGCAGCAGTTGTTTCTTCTGGCGCTCGGTGCCGCAACCGAGAATCAGGTTGAGGATCCCGAACTGGTTCTGCGGGATCTGCCCGAGGGCCGGGTCCGCCGCGGAAATGATCGCGAAGACCTCGGCCACGGTCACGTAGGACACCTGGGGCCCGCCATAGGCCCGGGGAATGGCGATACTGCCCAGGCCGCTGCGGGTGAACTGCTCGACCAGCGCCCAGGGCAGCTTGCGCTGGCGGTCGCGCTGGGCGGCCTGCTGGCGTGCCGCATCGGCCAGTTCATGGGCGGCTTGCAGGGCCTCGGCGTCGTTGAGCAATACCTGTGCGGGCAACAACAAGGGGGCAATGTCCAGGTCGCTCTGGACCTGTGCTTCTACCAGACTGGACATCAGTGCCACTCCTTGGCTGCACGCAATGCCCTGGCGATCTGCACTGGGGTGATTGTGTTCCGAACCATACCTACCTCACATCTTTGGATAGGCCGCGTCATGCGGCGAAATCAGGATCAAGAATGTCCGGTGGTCCGGTGGCATATACCCTAAACGTGGATAAAAATTAAATAAACTAACTTTTAGGAATATGCATAGAAGAGGGTTACGTATACGTCAGGCGGGGCATTGGGCGTGTGGGTATCGGGGCTTGTGCCGCCGCGCCGCAGGCTGCGTACGAGTGCGCAGCGGCTGTGGGTTTTGGGGTTTGAAGGCCCTGCGGGCCTTGGCGCAGCTCGACAGCGGCTACAGGCGAGGGTGGCGTTTGGCGTGGCCGCTGCCGCAGGTTGCGTAGCGGCCTTGGGGTTTGGAGGGTCAGGCCGAGGTGAGGAACTTGCTGAGGAACTGCCGGGTGCGTTCTTCCCGGGGGTGGGCGAACAGGGCCTTGGCTTCGCCCTGTTCGACGATCACCCCCTTGTCGAAGAAGATCACCCGGTTGGCCACGTCGCGGGCGAAGCTCATCTCGTGGGTGACGATGACCATGGTGCGTTTCTCCTCGGCCAGGCCGCGGATGGTCGCCAGCACTTCGCCCACCAATTCCGGGTCCAGGGCCGAGGTGGGTTCGTCGAACAGGATCACCTTGGGCTCCATGGCCAGGGCCCGGGCGATCGCCACCCGCTGCTGCTGGCCACCGGACAGGCGCCTGGGGTAGGCGTCTTCCTTGCCCGCCAGGCCGACCTTGGCCAGGAGCTTGCGGCCCAGGGCCAGGGCCTGCTCGCGTGGGGTCTTCTTCACCACCAGCGGGCCCTCGACGACGTTCTCCAGGGCGGTGCGGTGGGGGAACAGGTTGAAGTTCTGGAACACGAAACCCACTTGCTGGCGCAGTTGGCGGATCCGCCCTTGCTGCTGGCTCAGCGGGACATTGCTGTCGATGGCGATGTCGCCGATGCGGACCCGGCCGCTGGTGGGTTGTTCGAGGAAGTTCAGGCAACGCAGGAAGGTGGTCTTGCCCGAGCCACTGGGGCCGATGATGGCCACCACTTCGCCTTCCTTGACCTCCAGGTCGATGCCATTGAGCACCGTCTGGCCCTTGAACTGCTTGGTCAGTTTTTCCACCACGATCATGGCTTCAAGACTCCTGGTCGTGCCGATTGACCCGCTCTTCCAGACGGTGCTGCAGGTGCGCGAGCACGCTGGCCAGGACCCAGTAGATCAGAGCGGCGGCAAGATACATGGTGAAGATTTCGAAGGTCCGGGCGGTGATCAGCTGCGCCTGGCGGAACAGTTCCGGGACCTGGATGGTGGCGGCCAGGGCGGTGTCCTTGACCAGCGAGATGAAGCTGTTGCCCAGAGGCGGCAGGGCGGTGCGCATGGCTTGCGGCAGGATCGCCCGGCGCAGGGTCTGGGCCCGGGTCATGCCGATGCTGGCGGCGGCCTCCCACTGGCCACGCTCGATGGAGCCGATGGCGGCCCTGAGGATTTCACAGGCGTAGGCCGCCATGTTCAGGGAGAAGCCGATCAGCGCCGCAGGCAGCGGGTCCAGCTCCAGTCCCAGTTGCGGCAGGCCGTAGTAGATCACGAAGAGCTGCACCAAGAGCGGCGTGCCGCGAAAGAACGACACGTAGATCCGGGCGATCCAGCTCACCAGCGCGAAGCGCGACAAGCGCATCAAGGCCAGGCCGAAGCCCAGCAGCAGTCCGAAGAACATGCCGCCCAGGCTCAGGATCACCGTGTAGTACGCGCCCTTGAGCAGGAATGGCGCCGAGTCCAGCGCCAGTTGCAGGCCTGCTTCCATTATTGGGTGACGTCAGCGTTGAAGTATTTTTCCGAGAGTTTCTTCAGCGTGCCGTCGGCCCGCAGCTCCTCGATCGCCTTGTTCACTGCGGCCAGCAGTTCCGGTTCGCCCTTGCGCAGGGCCACGCCGGATTCCTGGCGGGAGAAGGGGGCGCCGGAGACCACCAGGGTGTCCTTGGTTTTCTTGATCAGCTCGAAGGCCGCCAGGCGGTCCACCAGGATGGCTTCGATACGGCCTACACGCAGGTCCTGGTACTTGGTCGGATCGTCGTCGTAGGTCTTGATGATGGCGTTGGGTACGTTGTCCTTCAGCCATTGCTCGTAGTTGGTGCCCAGGCCCACCCCGACCTTGTGCCCGGCCAGGTCGGCGGCGGTCTTGAACTTGCCCTCGTCCTTCTTCTGGGTCAGGGCCTGGATGCCGGAGACGGTGTAGGGAGTGGAAAAGTCGTATTTCTTCTTGCGCTCCTCGGAAATGGTCACCTGGTTGACCACGGCGTCCAGGCGCTTGGATTCCAGGGCCGCGAGGATGCCGTCCCACTTGGTCGGCTGCAACTTGACCTTGACCCCGAGCTTGTTGGCCAAGGCTTCGGAGAATTCCACTTCGAAGCCGGTCAGCTTGCCGTTTTCGTCGACGTAGCTGAACGGTGGGTAGGTGCCTTCCAGGCCGACGTTGATCACGCCCGCGTCCTTGATCTTCTGCAGTTGCTCGCCGGCAACCGCTTGCCCCATCAGTCCGGCACCGAGGGCCAGGCCCAGTGTGCCAATCAGCAGATTGCGACGCAGTACGGAAAGATTCATGACAAGCCCCTGTGGTTTCTTATGCACGATGCGAATGGGTGGTGCGGGTCGAACGGTGAGCCGGAATGCAGGTTTCATCCTGCCCTAAATGCAGCGTATGCGTCTCCCGGCAAATTCGCCTGCGGCGCGACTATAAGTGCTCTTTTATAGATGTAAAAATAATATAAATTCACATTTATATTCCTTTAGGGAATATTTGATCCGCCTTTCGCAGTCGCTGCCGCCGGCTGCGCACGAGCGCAAGGCGCTCGCCTTTGCCGATGTATTTCCTTGCTCTGATCTTCAGCTGAAAGCTCCAGCATAAGCGAACAGCGCCGGGGCTCCGCCGGTATGCAGGAACAGGATCGGACCCTCGTCGAATCGCTGGCGCCCGATGCCGTCCAGCAACCCGGCCATGGCCTTGCCGGTGTAGACCGGGTCCAGCAGCAAGCCCTCCTGGCTGGCCAGGAGCCTGACTGCGGCCAGGGTACCGGCATTGGGCTCGCCATAGCGCGGGGCGAAATACTCATCCCACAGCTGCACGTTGAAACTCTGCGGCAACGGCACGCCCAGTAGTTCGGCGGTGCGCTCGGCCAGCCCCTGGACCTTGGGGCGCTGGTCTTCCTCGGTGCGCGAGACGGTAACGCCGATCACCGGCAGTTGCGGCAAGGCTTCGCTCAGGCCCAGGGCCAGGCCGCTGTGGGTGCCGGCGCTGCCGGAGGCCAGGACCACGGCGGCAAAGCGCAGGCCGCTGTCCTCGATCTGTTGCGCCAGCTCCAGGCCGGCGCGCACGTAGCCCAGGGCGCCCAGGGCATTGGAACCGCCGATGGGCACCAGGTAGGGCTTCTTGCCGTTGCTGCGCAGGCGCGCGGCCAGGGCCTGGAGCTGCTCGTCGGCCTGGTCGAGGTTGTCCACCAGCTCGACCTTGGCATCGAACAGTTCCAGCAGCAGGCGGTTGCCGTTGCCCAGGTAGTTGGCATCGTCGGTGCCGGTGGGGTTTTCCAGCAGGGCGACGCAACCCAGGCCCAGTTGGGCGGCCAGGGCCGCGGTCTGGCGTACGTGGTTGGACTGGATGGCCCCGGCGGTGACCAGGGTGTCGGCACCCTGGGCCAGGGCATCGGCCGCCAGGTATTCGAGCTTGCGCAGCTTGTTGCCGCCCATGGCCAGGGGCGTGGTGTCATCGCGCTTGATGTAGATGTCGCGGCCGGTCCAGGCCGACAGGCGTTGGAGCTTTTCCAGGGCGGTGGCGTGGCCGAGCAGGTCGAGGCGGTCGAAACGGGCGAGCTGTTGTTTGATCATGAGTCCGCACGGAACAGGGAAGGTGCAACGACTATAGGCAGCGATATTTGGCCGGGCAACCGCCGATCGCTTATGCCAAAAAATGCTTATGTGCGCACAATTAGTTCTTAAGGGTGGCCGTGACCGGGCGTAAAGTGATCGCCGTTTGCGCGGCCTGACAGTCCGGCCGCCCGAGTCTAGGAGTCTTATCGTGAGCGAGCGTTCCAGCCATTGGCAATTGCAGACCATCGTCGGTCAACTGCGCGATGCCCGTGATCAGTGGCGTAGCCGCAACGGTCGGGTCAGCGGCGAGCAGGGTGGCCGCGAGCTGCCGTCGCGGGCGGCCATGGCGGAGATCCTCGAGGCCCTGTGCGGTGCGCTGTTCCCCATGCGCCTGGGACCGGTGGACCTGCGCGAGGAGAGCGAGGATTTCTACGTCGGCCACACCCTGGACGCGGCGCTCAACGCCTTGCTGGCCCAGGCGCGCCTGGAACTGCGCTACGTGGCCCGGCAGAACGGTGAAAGCGATACCGACGTCAATGCCCGGGCGATTCGCCTGATCCAGGATTTCGCCCTGGCCCTGCCCGGCCTGCGCGTATTGCTGGATACCGATGTGCTGGCCGCTTACCACGGCGATCCGGCGGCCCGCAGCGTCGACGAAGTGCTGTTGTGCTACCCGGGCATCCTGGCGGTGATCCACCATCGCCTGGCGCACCACTTGTATGGTGCCGGTCTGCCGTTGCTGGCGCGGATCAGCTCGGAAATCGCCCACTCGGCCACCGGTATCGACATCCACCCGGGGGCGCAGATCGGCAAGAGCTTCTTCATCGACCACGGTACCGGCGTGGTGATCGGCGAGACCGCGATCATCGGCGAGCGGGTGCGCATCTACCAGGCGGTGACCCTGGGGGCCAAGCGCTTCCCGGCGGACGAGGACGGCCAGTTGCAGAAGGGCCATCCGCGCCACCCGATCGTCGAGGACGACGTGGTGATCTACGCCGGCGCGACCATTCTCGGACGCATCACCATCGGCAAGGGCTCGACCATCGGCGGCAACGTCTGGCTGACCCGCAGCGTGCCGGCGGGCTGCAACCTGACCCAGGCCAACCTGCAGCACGACGACGGTTCGCAGAAGTAACCTGTGGCCGCTGGCGGGCTTGCATGGCCCGCTGGCCCTGCCATCCCCAATTTGCCGCCGCTGCGCGCCCGTGCGCAGCCTGCGACAGCGGCTACACGAAGCGGCTGCGCATGCCCGGCAGGGCCTTCCGGGGCCGGCCGGGCTTTCTCGCATCCGGTGCGGTCGCAGCGCTGAACGATTGCGCCCGGCATACGTCATACCCTTCCTTGAGCTAGCGTACTGACAGTACCGCTGAGCCCTGCAATTGGTCCTGAACCCCTTATCCATGTTTAACTTGAACGCTTGTTCAAGTTAAACCGGTGGTTCGCTGCCCGCTCACAACAGGAGGCTTGCCTTTGCTGAGTCCGTACATTTCAGCCATGTTTCACCCCTTCGAGGTGCGCCATTGATGAGTGCATCATCCACCCCCGCGAACAGCCTGGTTCGCATGAATCCCCCGGTGTTCTACTTCGCCGCCAGCTTCATCCTGATCTTCGGCGTGGTGGTGATCGGCCTGCCGGAACAGGCCGGTGCCTGGCTGCTGGCCGCGCAGAACTGGGCGGCCAATACGGTCGGCTGGTACTACATGCTGGCCATGACCCTGTACCTGGTCTTCGTGGTGGTCACCGCCCTGTCCGGCTACGGCAAGATCAAGCTCGGTGCCGACCACGACGAACCCGAGTTCAGCTACCTGTCCTGGGCCGGCATGCTGTTCGCCGCCGGGATCAGCATCACCCTGTTCTTTTTCTGCGTTTCCGAACCCCTGACCCACATGCTCCAGCCGCCCAAGGGCGAGGCGGGCACGGTGGAGGCGGCGCGCCAGGGCATGCAGTTGCTATTCCTGCACTGGGGCCTGCATGGCTGGGGCGTGTTCGCCTTCGTCGGCATGGCCCTGGCGTATTTCGCCTACCGGCATAACCTGCCGCTGGCCCTGCGTTCGGCGCTATATCCGTTGATCGGCAAGCGCATCAATGGCCCCATCGGCTATGCGGTGGATGGCTTCGGCATCATCGCCACGGTGTTCGGCCTGGGCGCCGACATGGGGTTTGGCGTGTTGCACCTGAACTCCGGCCTCGACTACCTGTTCGGCATCGCCCATACCCAATGGATCCAGGTCTTGTTGATCACCTTGATGATGGGCGCGGCGATCACCGTGGCGGTATCCGGGGTCGACAAGGGTGTGCGGGTGATGTCCGACATCAACATGCTGCTGGCGGTGGCGCTGCTGCTGTTCGTGCTGTTCGCCGGCCCGACCCAGCATCTGCTCAATACCCTGATCCAGAACCTGGGTGACTACCTGGGCGCGCTGCCGGCCAAGAGCTTCGACGTCTACGCCTACGACAAGCCCAGCGACTGGCTGGGTGGCTGGACGGTGTTCTACTGGGCCTGGTGGATTGCCTGGTCGCCGTTCGTGGGGCTGTTCATCGCGCGGATTTCCCGGGGCCGGACCATCCGTGAATTCGTCTTCGGCGTGCTGCTGATTCCCCTGGGCTTCACCCTGGCGTGGATGTCGATCTTCGGCAACAGCGCCATCGACCAGGTGCTCAACCATGGCATGAGCGCCCTGGGCATGTCGGCCATCGACAATCCGTCGATGACCCTCTACCTGTTGCTGGAGACCTACCCCTGGAGCAAGACCGTGATCGCGGTCACGGTGTTCATCAGCTTCGTGTTCTTCGTCACCTCGGCGGACTCCGGCACCGTGGTGCTCTCCACCCTGTCGGCGCGGGGCGGCAGCGCGGACGAAGACGGCCCGAAATGGCTGCGGGTGTTCTGGGGCGCGATGACCGCCCTGGTCACCAGCGGGTTGCTGTTCGCCGGTAGCGTCGATTCGCTGAAGTCGGCGGTGGTCCTGACCTCGCTGCCGTTCTCGCTGATCCTGCTGTTGATGATGTGGGGCCTGCACAAGGCGTTCTACATGGAGTCGCAGAAGCGCATCGCCCAGCTGCATTCCCTGGCGCCGGTATCGGCCTCGCGCCGGGGCCGGGGTGGTTGGCGCCAGCGCTTGAGCCAGGCGGTGCATTTCCCGTCGCGGGACGAGGTGTATCGCTTCCTCGACCAGACCGTGCGCCCGGCCATCGAGGAGGTGACGGCGGTATTCGTCGAGAAGGGCCTGAACGTGATCACCCAGCCCGATCCGGCCAACGACAGCGTCAGCCTGGAAATCGGCCACGGCGACCAGCATCCGTTCGTCTACCAGGTGCAGATGCGCGGTTACTTCACCCCGTCCTTCGCCCGGGGCGGCATGGGCCCGAAAGAGCTGCGCAACCGCCGTTACTACCGTGCCGAGGTGCATCTGTCCGAGGGTAGCCAGGACTACGACCTGATGGGCTACAGCAAGGAGCAGATCATCAACGATATCCTCGACCAGTACGAACGCCACATGCAGTTCCTGCATCTGGTGCGTTGATCCAGAGCCTCGCGGCCGGGGGCGCTGCTGCCCCTGGCCGGCGGCTCAAGCCTTCGCTCCGCCCATGGCCAGGTACAGCCCCAGGGCGGCCACCGGCAGGGCGAACACCAGGCAGCCGACCAGCAGTTCCGAACCCAGGGGCTGCTTGGCGCTGACCACTCCCACCGCACCGTTGAGCACGCTCAACGCCAGCCATAGCCCGCAAAAGACATAGCCCAGGGTCTGTTGGCCGAAGCCCAGCCGTTCACCGATATACAGCACCAGGGCCAGCAGGAGCAGGCCGAAGGCAATGACGATGGTGGTGTGCATGAGGGGCATCTCCTGGCGCCAGCCGACAGGCCGGAAAGAGTCCGGCGGCCCTGTTATCCAGCATAGGTCTCAAACCAGCCCGCCGTTGGCCCGCAGCACCTGGCCGTTGATCCAGCCGGCCGCGGGGCTGGCCAGGGAGGCGACGCTGGCGGCGATGGTCTGGTGGCCGGCCTGGCGCAACTGCACCACCAGCCGCGAGGCCTCCTGGTCGAATTCATGGTGGCTGGCGAGCGGCGTGAATTGGCCATCGATGGCGCGCTCTCGGTATCCGGTGCCCAGGTCTACGGCGCCGCGGCCCTGGCCGGGCTGGGCATCATCCAATGTCCGCGCTACCACCTGGCCGACTCCCTGGCCCGGGGATTGATGCGCGAGATCCTCGCCGACACCCCGCCACCGCCGATGCCGGTATCGGTGGTCTACCCCTACAACCGCCAGCTTGCGCCACGGGTGCGGGTGTTCGTCGACTGGCTGGCCCAGGTCTTCGCCGAAGCCGGCTGACCCACTCCCGCGCTTCCGGGCGCCTGGAGCGCCCCTTTCCACAGGCCTGTCACGGGCTGTTTTTTCCTGCCGACGGTGGCTGCCACGGCCCGGGCAGGAGTGGTTTTTGCCGTCTATAAACAATGGATGCGGCCTGCCTGATGCCGATCGGTCAAGGCAATGTCAGGAGCGCAGCTTGCCCGCGGTGAAGGCCAGGACGCTGCGTTTTCCAGTCAATACGCGCAGCCGTTAACGACCATCGCGAGCAATCGAGCATCGACCGGCTGCTCCTTCAGGAGCTCAACTCGCTTGACTGGCTGGCATATGGCTTTCGGCGAATTTTTTGCGCGTTGCAGGTGAGTGTCAGCGACTGCGAGCCCTGGGTATTTTCCAGGACCGGTGTTGGCGGCGGTTTTTGCCTCAGGGGCCGGTGTGGCTACTTTTGAGCATCGTCCAGGGGCTGAAAAGGCAAATTGCCATTAGCTACTAAGGATGATTTCGTATTGTGCTACGTGGTACGTAATATATTTCATGTCGTGCTTTTCGGCGCGATTCTTCGATCCGTCGATTTCAAGGTTGCATGGTCTGGGCTTCGTGGTACGAAGCGTCAGTCGTTACGCCTCGTTCAATGCCCATCTCGGGGTTTAAACCCAGTAAACACGGGGCTTCTCGCTGCTGTAGGAAGCCTGGGGCCTGATGCCCTGTGGCAAGCAATTTTTTGGCTGAAAACTGAGCAAAAGTTTGTTTTCCAGCGATTTTATAGTACGAAATTAAGTATGAATTCGGTATGAAATACGGCATCTCATATCGTTGCAGTTTTGCGGAACTGCCTTGAACGAGGTAGTTCACAACAACAGGAGGAGGCTGGCCGTTGCGCCAGCCGCCATGCCGGAACCGGCCATCCAGAGGTGGCCCCAGTCCAGATGAGGATTCGATGACTTATTCAGCTGCTGAACATCGCTACGACTCCATGCCCTATCGCCGCGTCGGCCGCAGTGGCCTGGTGCTGCCGGCCCTGTCCCTGGGGTTGTGGCACAACTTCGGCGACAGCACGCCGATCGATACCCAGCGTGCCTTGCTGCGCACGGCCTTCGACCTGGGCATCAACCATTTCGACCTGGCCAACAACTACGGCCCGCCCTATGGCAGCGCCGAGATCAATTTCGGCCGTCTGCTGCGCGAGGATTTCCAGGCCTATCGCGATGAGCTGATCATTTCCAGCAAGGCCGGTTGGGACATGTGGCCCGGGCCCTACGGCCAGGGCGGCGGCTCGCGCAAGTACGTGCTGGCCAGCCTCGACCAGAGCCTGCAGCGCATGGGCCTGGACTATGTGGATATCTTCTATTCCCATCGCTTCGACCCGGACACGCCCCTGGAGGAAACCGCCAGCGCCCTGGCCAGCGCGGTGCAGCAGGGCAAGGCGCTGTACATCGGTATCTCTTCCTACTCCGGAGCGAAGACCCGGGAGATGGTCGCCTTGCTCAAGGAGTGGAAGGTGCCGCTGCTGATCCACCAACCGGCCTACAACATGCTCAATCGCTGGGTGGAAAGGGACCTGCTGGAGACCACCGAGGAGCTCGGCGTGGGAGTGATCGCCTTCACCCCGCTGGCCCAGGGATTGCTCACCGACAAGTACCTGGACGGCATTCCCGAGGATGCGCGGGTCAACCGTCCTGGCGGCGGATCATTGCAGGCCTCCCACTTGTCCGAGACCAACATCGCCCATGTGCGGGCCCTCAACGATATTGCCCGGAACCGTGGGCAGAGCCTGGCCCAGTTGGCCCTGGCCTGGACCCTGCGGGATCCGCGGGTGACCTCGGCCCTGATCGGCGCCAGCCGGCCGGAGCAGATCGTCGAGAACGTCGGGGCCTTGCAGAACCTGGGCTTCAGCGTGGAGGAGCTGGCGGAAATCGATCATTTCGCCCGGGAAGGGCGGATCAACCTGTGGGAAAAACCTTCCACCGCCGAGTAGTGTGTACCGCCGCCAGGGCCATGGGCCTGGCGCCTGCCGGCCGCCTGGAGCATGGCGACCGGCAGTGGGCGTGAGCTTCACTGGCTGTTGGCGCTGACCTTGAGCTCGGAGTGGGTACCGCCTGCGTTGCGCTGCTGGGGTTCGTCCAGGTCGACCTTGGCGATCACCGACAGGCCCGGACGCAGCCGTTCCAGGCCTGGCTGGTCGGCATCGAAGCGGATGCGCACCGGCACCCGCTGGACGATCTTGGTGAAGTTGCCGGTGCCCGGCTCGAAGGGCAGCAGGGCGAAGGTCGAGCCCGAGCCCGGGGCCAGGCTTTCAACGGTGCCGGTAATGCTGACTCCCGGCAGGGCGTCGATCTTGATGCGCGTCGGCTGGCCTGGAAGCATGTGCTGGGTCTGGGTTTCCTTGAAGTTGGCCAGGACGTAGAGCTCGTGCAGCGGGACCAGGGTCAGCAGGCGCGAGCCCGGCTGTACGTAGTCGCCCACCTGGACCTGGCGATTGCCCACGGTGCCGTCCATGGGGGCATAGATGGTGGCGTGGCTCTGGTCCTGCTGCGCCAGCTCCAGCCGGGCCTTGGCGGTCACCACCTTGGCCTTGGCCATCTGCAATTGCGCCTGCAGGCGTTCGCGCTGGGCTGAAGTCACGGCCTGGTCGTTCTCGGCCACTTGCAGCATGGCCTGGGCATGGGCGTGGTTCTGCTCGGCGGAGATCGCCTGGGTGCTGTATTTCTCCACTTCGTTGCGCGCCACGGCGCCGGTGGTGACCAGGGTGTTGAAGCGGTTGCGCTCGTCCCCGGCGCGCTTGGATTCGGCCTGGGTGGTGCGGATCGAGGTGCGGGCCGCGAGTACCCGGGTGTTGGCCAGGCGCTGCTCGGCGTCCTGGATGGTCAGCGCCGCCTGGGCCAGGGCGACTTGGGCCAGGCTATCGGCCAGGTCGCCTTCGGCCAGGGTCACCCGGCTGTCGAACTCTTCGCTGTTGATGCGCACCAGGGGCTGGCCGGCGGTGACGCTCTGGTGGTCCTTGACCAGCACCTCGGTCACCAGGCCGTGTACCCGTGGCGCGACCGAGGTGGCGTCGGCGGCGATATAGGCATCGTCCGTGGATTCGGTGGACGGCGCCATCAGCACCCAACCCACTCCAACCGCCACCAGGGTCAGGGCGACGGCGCCTGCAATCAGCGGCCGCTTGGAGCGCTTGCGCGGCTTCTCCGTGTCCTGGGCGGCTTGCAGGATAGCGTTCTGGGTCTGGGTGCTCTGCTCCATGTTGAAGCTCCATGCGGTTTTGAATTACGATCATAATATTCACATGACGACCGCAATACTACAGGGAAGTAACCACGTGACGACAAGCGCATCCGACCTCCCTGGCGCGGGCGAGCAGCCGGCTCAAGCGACCCTGCGACGCAAGTTCCTGGTCTTCACCATCATGGCCTTCGGCATGTTCATGGCCCTGATCGACATCCAGATCGTGGCCGCTTCGCTCAACGACGTGCAGGCCGGCTTGAGCGCCGGTCCCGATGAAGTGAGCTGGGTGCAGACCGCCTACCTGATCGCCGAACTGATCATGATTCCCTTCTCGGCCTTCCTCGCCCAGGCGATTTCCACCCGCTGGCTGTTCGCGACCAGCGCGGCGCTCTTCACCTTGTTCAGCGTCGGTTGCGGCATGGCCTGGAACATCGAGTCGATGATCGTGTTGCGGGCGCTGCAGGGCTTCACTGGCGGGGCCATGGTGCCGACGGTGTTCGCCGTCGGCTTCGTGTTGTTCGAGGGCAAGCAGCGGGCGATGGTCCCGGCCATCCTCGGCATGACCGCGGTCCTGGCGCCGACCCTCGGGCCCACCGTGGGCGGCCTGGTGACCTTCTACCTGGACTGGCGCTGGATCTTCTTCATCAACGTGCTGCCGGGCCTGGTGATCTGCATTGGCGCGGCGTTGTTGATCGATGTCGACCGTCCCGACCTGCCCATGCTGCGGCGCATCGACTGGCTGCATTTCGCAGCCATGGCCCTGGCCCTGGGCTGCCTGGAATACGTGCTGGAGGAAGGGCCGCGCAAGGACTGGTTCAGCGATACCGGGATCGTCATCTCGGCCTGGGTGTCCCTGGTGTCCTTCGGGCTGTTCATCGAGCGGTCCTTGTATTCGGACAACCCCATCGTGTCGTTGCGACCGTTTCGTGATCGGACCTTTTCCATCGCCTGCCTGCTCAACCTGGTGATCGGCTTCGGCCTGTACTCCTCGACCTACCTGGTGCCGGTGTTCCTGGGCCGGGTGCGCGGCTTCGACAGCCTGGAGATCGGCACCACGGTGTTCGTCGTGGGCATCGGGCAACTGTTCAGCACCATCATCGCTGCCCGGGCCTCGGAGAAGGTCGACCGGCGCCTGATCATCTCGGTGGGGTTCCTGGGCCTGGCCCTGAGCCTGTGGTTGACCTCGCGGATCACTTCCAACTGGGGTTTCGACGAATTGCTGGTGCCCCAGGTGGCGCGTGGCCTGTTCCTGATGCTGTGCATCGTGCCCAGCGTCAACATGGCCTTGAGTTCGTTCCAGGGGGTGGAGCTGCGCCAGGCGTCCGGCCTGTTCAACCTGATGCGCAACCTGGGCGGGGCCATCGGTATCGCCACGGTCAACACCTGGCTGCAGGACGATGCGCGGACCCAGGTCCTGCACCTGTCGGAGTCCCTTGGCGCCAAGGCGGTGGCGGCCCAGGAGCTGATGAGCGAGCTGGCGCTGAAGATCGCCGCCGACACCCCGGACCCCAGCCATGGCTTCCTCATGGCCCAGGGCATTCTCGGCCGGCTGGTGGGGCGCGAAGCCCTGACCCTGGCCTTTGGCGACGTGTTCCGGCTGATGGCCATGATGTTCGTGGTGGCGCTGCTGCTGGTGCCGCTGTGCAAGGTGCCCCCGGCCGCCGCCGAGGCCGAGGAGGAACGGTGAGCAGGGCTACATGATGGGCGGGCCGGACCTGGCCTTGCGCAGCTGGCTGGGGGTGCAGCCCATGTTTTTCCACATCAGCCGGCGCAGTGCGGTGGAATCGGCATAGCCCACTTTGAAAGCAACTTCTTCAATACTCATATTGGTTGTTTCCAATAAGCTCTGGACATGTTGCAGGCGAACTTTCTGAATGAAAGCCATGGGCGGTTTACCTGTGGCGCTGCGAATCCTGCGGGACAAGGTTTTCTCGGTGATTCGCAGATGTTCGGCGATAGTGCTCAGCGGGGGAACGTTTGGCAGGCAGTCTTCGATAAACTTTTCCAGCATCAGGACTTCGCGATTTTCTGTCTGCAAGTTCGATAAAGCCATGTAGTGGTATTGTGCCGGGCGCCCATCTATCAGCAAGTAGCGCATGGTCAACTCAGCAACTTGATTGCCCATCTTGTTGCGCAGGATATATAGCATCAAGTCCATTTGCGACATGCCGGCCCCGGCGGTAATCATATTTCCGTCATGAATAAGCATGCGTTTGGTATCGAGTATCGCCTCGGGATAACGCTGCTTGAAAGTGTCATACAGTTGCCAGTGGGTAGTGACGGTCCGGTCCTGCAGGATGCCCGCTTCGCCGAGGACGAAAACCGCCGAGCAGGAGGCTGCGGTCTGCTGCCCGCGCAGGTGGTGTTCGCGGACCAGCTTGCTCAGCTTGTGGATGTCGCCATGGTCGAGCCGGGAGAGGAGCTCCGTGGACAGGCTCAGGCCTGGCTGGCGCTTTTCGGTGCGGCAACCGAACAGATTCAGCTCCTGGGTGTTCTCCAGGCCCAGCCCGGGGATGACCAGCATGCTGCCTTCGATGGCTTGGACGCGCTCCAGGGGCTGCGCATCCAGGCGCATGCCGTTCCTCATTCTTACCGATTCGCTGCTGCCGATGATTTGCCAGGTGATGGTGGGCCGCCCCATGACTTCGGCGACCTGATTGGCGGTGCGCAACACGTCCAGCGTGATCGCGACACTCGACCCCATAGCTCCTTCCAGTGCGATAAGAGTGAGTACATCCATGTCCATTTTCTCCCTGTAACTGTCCATTTGCGCATTAGCAAAATATACAAGCCGGTGGCAGACTTCACAACGCATCCAGGTTTCATTATCTCTGCCCGCGTTAGTTATCGCGGGACATAAAAATATGCAGTCACCAAGTGATTGCGTTGTTCTGTCAGCAAAATGACATCTTAACTACTGCCTCTGTAATAGCTCCCTGTCGTTGAGGGGGTGTTTGTTCGGTTCCTTAGTGCTGAAAATAATAAGAGACCATCAGGTCGATATAAGGCTCTCCATTTAAAAAGGATTTTGAATGAACTACGCCGTGCCTAGTGACTATCTAAGCGATGTCAATCAGACCTTCTCAGCACAACTAGCAGCCGATGATCAGTCGCTGGCTGCAAACCTGGGTATCGAATGTTTAAGTTCGGTTACCGAAGTGCTGGCCTACCGCGCCTGGCGCCAACCCGAGGCGATAGCCTTCATCCACCTGCTCGACGGCGAGCAGGAGCAGGTCGCCATCAGCTACGCGGAACTCTGGAAGCGTAGTCAACAACTGGCGGGTGCGCTGCAGATCTTCGAACCCCGGGGCAAGCGGGTATTGATGCTGTTCGAAACCGGCATCGACTACATCGTTTCCCTGTTCGGCCTGTTCCTGGCCGGCGCCGTGGCGATCCCGGCGTTCCCGCCCTTGGGCACCCGGGGGCTGGAGCGGCTGGCGCTGATCTGTGCCGATGCGCATCCGCAGATCGTGCTCACCAGCGCGCGCTTCATGCGTTCCCAGGAACGGGTGAACGCCCTGCTCAGCGGCGAGCTGCCGGCGCCGCAATGGGTCGACCCGGAGCAACTGGCCGCCACGGATTCGGCCTGGAGCGCCCGGGACATCCCTCCCGGCCAGTTGGCGCTGCTGCAGTACACCTCGGGTTCCACCTCGGCACCCAAGGGCGTGATGCTGACCCACGCCAATCTCTACAGTAATTGCCGCAGTGCCAGTCAGTGGATGGGCCCGGCGCAGCAGCGGGTGGGTTGCAGCTGGTTGCCGCCCTACCACGACATGGGCCTGATGGGCGGGATCCTGCAACCGATCTACGACGCTTTCCCGACTGTGCTCATCAGCCCCGGGCATTTCGTCCAACGGCCGTTGCGCTGGCTGGATGCGGTGTCGCGCTTCGGCGCCAGCGTGACCATCGCGCCGAACTTCGCCTTCGATTTGTGCGTGGACAACATCAGCGATGCCGAGCTGGCCGCGCTCGACCTGAGCAAGCTCAAGGCCATCTATTGCGGGGCCGAACCGGTCCGGCAAGGCACCCTGGCGCGTTTCGCCGAGCGTTTCGCCGCCGCCGGTTTCGATCCGGCGGCCCTGGGGCCTTGCTATGGCTTGGCCGAATCGACGGTACTGGTCTCGGGCAAGCCCCATGACGAACCGGCGTTCGGCGTCCAGGTCGACCGCGACCAACTGGCCACCGGCACCCTGGCGGTGGTCGAGGCCGGTCATGCCCTGGCCCTGCCGCTAGTCAGCAGTGGCCGGGTGGCGCCGGGCCTGCACCTGGCGATCGTCGACCCGATCAGCCTGCTACCCGTGGCGGACGGCCAGGTCGGCGAGATCTGGGTCCAGGGCGGCAATGTCGGCGCCGGCTACTGGGGCAAGGAAGTCCTGAGCGAGCAGGTGTTCCGCGCTCGCCTGCCGGGTGTCGAGGGGCACTTCATGCGCACCGGCGACCTGGGCGCGTTGCACCTGGGCGAGCTGTTCGTCACCGGGCGCCTCAAGGACCTGATCATCATCGCCGGGCGCAATCTTTATCCACAGGACCTGGAGCTGGCGGTGGAGAGCGCCGACCCGCGCATTCGCAGCAATGGCTGCGTGGCGGTGGGCCTGGATAACGGCCAGCAAGAGCAATTGGCGATCGTGGCCGAGATCAAGCGCAGCGAGAAGCTCGACGAGGCCCAGCAGGAACAACTGCGCCAAG
The DNA here is from genome assembly GCF_002112765.1 of Pseudomonas sp. B6(2017). Taxonomy (NCBI): domain Bacteria; kingdom Pseudomonadati; phylum Pseudomonadota; class Gammaproteobacteria; order Pseudomonadales; family Pseudomonadaceae; genus Pseudomonas; species Pseudomonas sp. B6(2017). The sequence goes on from NZ_NEIQ01000014.1 coordinate 137,857, forward strand.
TGCTCACCAGCGCCCTGGTCAGCCAGTTCGGCGTGGCTCCGGCGCGCATTCACCTGGCGCCCATGGGCGGCATTCCGCTGACCACCAGCGGCAAGGTCCAGCGCCAGGCCACCCGCAAGGCCCTGCTCGACGGCAGCCTGGCGCGGTACGGCGCCGGACGTGCGGCGGCACAACCTCTCAAAACTGCTACGGATGCCCTGTCATGACCGCGATGAATCCTCCTGTCGATCGTACTGGCCAGCGCGAGCGCCAACTGGCTTGGCTTACTGTCGGCGTACCGGCGCTCGGCACCGTGGTCGCCCTGGTCCTGGCCTGGCACCAGGGGATCAGCTGGCTGGAAGTCGGCGCCCTGGCCTGCATGTACCTGCTGACTGCCCTGGGGGTGGAGGTGGGGATGCACCGCTTCTTCTCCCACCACGCGTTCAAGGCCGGCCCGGTGGTCACCGCGTTCTTCGGGATCGCCGGGTCGATGGCGGCCCAGGGGCCGATCCTGTTCTGGGCCGCGACCCATCGCCAGCACCATGCGTTCACCGACAAGGAGGGCGACCCGCACTCGCCGCGCGCCCTCAAGGAAGGCCTGGCCGGCAGTCTCCAGGGGTGGTGGCATGCCCACCTGGGCTGGCTGTTCAGCCTGCGCAAGCAGAACTGGAGCCAGTTCGTCCCCGACCTGCTGCGCGATCGCCTGGTCATGCAGATCAACCAGCGCTACTACCTGTGGATCATCCTCGGCCTGTTGCTGCCGACCCTGGTCTGCGGGCTGATCACCCGTAGCTGGGAAGGCGCCCTGAGCGGCCTGCTGTGGGGTGGCTTCGTACGGATCTTCCTGGTGGACCACGCCACCTGGTGCATCAACTCCTTCGCCCACAAGGTCGGCGGCCGCGATCACAAGACCCGGGACACCAGCCGCAACGTGTTCTGGCTGGCGATCCCCACCGTCGGGGGCGGCTGGCACAACAACCACCATGCCTTCCCGGCACTGGCCCATGCCGGCCTCAAGCCCTGGCAGCTGGATATCGGTGGGCTGTTCATCGAGACGCTGGCGCTGTGCGGGCTGGTCTGGGACGTGAAGCGCCCTGGCCCGAGCGCGGCGGCGGAACCTTCAGAAAGCTGATAGTCGGTACTCACCTCACAGGAAGCCATTCATGGACGAAATACTTTCAACCACGGCTACTCCCGAGATCGGCGGGGTTGCCCAACTGAGCCCCCAGGCGGCGAAAACCAAGGCGCGCATCGCCCTGGCCGTGATGCTGGTGCCGCTGTTCGGGACCTTCGAGGCCATCCGCCTTTGGGTCACCGGCCAGGCCCATGCCCTGGACTTCATCCTCTTCGGGGTGTTCTACGCGGTGCAGATGTTCGGGGTTTCCATGGGTTACCACCGTTACCTGGCGCACCGGGCCTTCAAGACCTCGCGGTTGATGAGCGGCTTGATGCTGATCGCCGGCTCGATGGCAGCCCAGGGGCCGATCCTGTTCTGGGTCACCACCCATCGGCGCCACCACACCTACAGCGACCAGCAGGGCGACCCGCATTCGCCCAACCTGCTGGGCGAGGACCGTTGGGGCCGGGCCAAGGGCCTGTGGCATGCGCACATGCCGTGGATGCTGACCCCGGACATCTCCAGCTGGAACTACTTCGCCCCCGACATCCTGCGTGACCGGCGGCTGTTCTTCTACAACCAGACCTACCTGCTCTGGGTGGTCCTGGGCGTGCTGCTGCCCGGTGCGATCGGCGGCCTGGCCACCCAGAGCTGGGAGGGCGCCTGGAGCGGCCTGATCTTCGGTGGCCTGGCCCGGCTGTTCATCGCCAACCAGGCGGCCTGGTGCGTGGGCTCGGTCTGCCATCGCTATGGCAGCCGGCCGTTCGTGACCCACGACCAGAGCACCAACAACTGGTTCATCGCGTTCCTCACCTTCGGCGAGGGGCTGCAAAACAATCACCACGCATTTCCTGCCTGGTACCGGCATGGCGTGCATTGGTGGGAGCCCGACCTGTCGGGCTGGACACTGGCGTTAATGGGCAAGCTGAGACTGGTCTCAGACCTGCGTTCACCATCCCAGGCAATGATCGACAAGGTCCGTAAGCGTCAGGCCTCATCCTGAACAGCGGGATTCCCAGGTCGTACAACACCCCACTCATCAAGGAAGAAACCTATGTCCAACTTCATTTCCAATTTGCTGAGCACCTTGAGTTTTTCGGAGAAGAAACAGGCTCCGGTGGAACTCAACGAGGAAAACATCAAGCACTGGCTGGTGCAGCGCATGGCGACCCTGCTGAAGATCGAGCCGTCGCAGGTCGATACCGCGCGCACCTTCGAGGCCTATGGCCTGGATTCGCTGGTGGCGGTGAAGGTGGCGGGCGACCTGGAGAAATTCATGGAACAACGCCTGTCGCCGGCGTTGTTGTTCGAATACTCCAGCATCGATGACCTGTCCAAATACCTGGCCAGTGAACTGACCACATCCGAAGTTTGACTTCGCAGGAGCTAGGCCATGGCCTTTGTACAGATGCCCACGCAAAAAACGGACAAATTCAACGAGCTGCTCCGACGTTCACAGGAGATCGAGGGCCTGCGTCTGACCGACGCCATTCCCAAGCACCTGTATACGCCCCGCGTCTGGCGCGGGATGCTCAGCTTCGTCGTCAGCTATGCGCTCTATATCGGCGCGGTGGTGGCGGTCGCCCATGTGCACTGGGCCTTCTACCTGCCGCTGTGGCTGATTGCCGGCCTGGGGGGCTGGGGCCTGTTCTGCGTGGCCCACGATTGCGGCCACAACTCGTTTTCCCGCAACCGCAGCTTCAACCACATCCTGGGGCACATCGCCTTGCTGCCCCTGCTGTACCCGTTCCACGGCTGGCGCCACATGCACAACATGCACCACGCCAACACCAACAACCTGGAGATGGACGTCGACTGGCGCCCGGTGCTGCGCGTGCAATATGACGCCATGCCCTGGTGGGACAAGCTGGTCTACAGCAGCACCCGCACCTGGCTGTTCTGGCTGGGGACGGTGAACTACCAGCGGCACTCGGGGTTCCGGCCGGAGATGTTCCCCAAGCTCGAGGCGCGCAACGAAGTGCGTCGTTCGATCCTGTTCATGGCCGTGGCCGCGGTGATCTACCTGCCGACCCTGGTGTACTTCACCGGTTTCACCGGTCTGTTCCTGTACTTCGTCGCCCCGTGGCTGGCGATCCACGCCTGGTTCAGCCTGACCACCATGATGCATCACATCAGTGACGAGACTCCGTTCCTGACCAAGGAGCACTGGAGCTTCAACAGCAGCCGCCTGCTGCTGACCACCGACTACATGTATCCGAAGTGGCTGCTGTTCCTGACCCACTACATCTCGGTGCACACCGCCCACCACGTGGCGCCGATCATTCCCCACTACAACCTGCCCGAGGCCCAGGCCGCGCTGAAGTCCGCCTTCCCCGGGATGGTCCGGGAAAAACCCCTGACCGTGCAGGACGTCTGGCATGTGGCGCGCCATTGCCACCTGTACGATCCGGTCAATGGCTTCTACGAGTCTTTCGATCGGTCGCCGGCAGCCGGCGACACCCGCACCGGCTACAGCGGCCCGCTGACCATGAAGCAGCAGGCCCTGCGCAGCTACATGAGCGTGCTGGGCTCGCTGGCCCCCGATCGCGCCGGTGCCCGGGCCACCGACCTGTTCGGCTACACCCGCGAATACATCAAGCAGCCGGACAAGGAAATGAGCCCCCTGGGAGCCCAGCGCTTCCACATCAAGGGCATCCCCGGCGTTCCCCATGGCTACCAGTGGGGCACGGGCGAGCAGACCATCCTGCTGGTCCATGGCTGGGGCGCCGACAGCCGCAGCATGTACTCCTTCACCCGGGCACTGCAGCGCCAGGGCTTCAAGGTCGCGACCTTCGATGCGCCGGCCCACGGCATTTCGCCGGGCTCGCTGAGCACCATGACCGAGTTCAAGGACGCGGTAAAAGCCGCCATTGTCGCCCTGGGTGACGTGGTGGGCATCGTCGCCCATTCCCTGGGCGGTATCGCCGCTACCGGCGCCCTGGCCGAGCTGGCCGAGACCCATCGGATCAAGGCCATGTGCCTCCTGGGTTCGCCTGCCAACCTGCCGGTGGTGATCGATCGCTGGGCCAACGGCTACCTGCAGCTCAAGCCGCAGATCGTCCAGGCCATGCACCGCGAGCTGTGGAAGCGCAATGGCGTGCCGGTCCAGCACTGGGACATCCCCGCGCTGGGCAACGCCCTGCAACTGCCGATGCTGGTGCTGCACGACCAGGAGGACCCGACCGTGCCGTTCTGCGAGGCGCAGCAGATCACCACGCTGATGCCGTGGGCCAAGCTGGAGCCGGTATCCGGCCTCGGCCATGTGCGGATCCTCTCCGACGCCGCGGTGCTGGAGCAGGTGGCGCGGTTCCTCGCGCAGAACATCAAGGTGGCCGAAGTGGCCCAGGCCAGCGCATGAGAACGATATGACGACCTATGCTGAAAACGCTGTGGCCGAGTCCGGCCTGTGGATGTGCCTGATCTGCGGCTGGATCTACGATCAACGGCTGGGAGATCCGGATTCGGGGGTGCCTCCGGGCACTGCCTGGGACGACATCGCCGATGACTGGACCTGTCCTGAATGCGGCGTGGGCAAACTGGACTTCAACATGGTGAAGCTGTAACCCGACGCTTGAAATCTGTAGTCGATGAGGAAGGAAGATGGCGACTCAAGAACACCCGCCGGTGGCGGCCAGGGCCCGGCGCAGCAGTTTCAGGAAGGTGCTGTTCAAGGGCATCTACAACACGGTCCTGGGCGCGCTGCGCTGCAGCTTCTGGATTGAGTCGCGGCTTCTTCCGCAGCGGGCTGCGCAGCGGGCGTTGAAGATCTTCACCACGCCACAGCGGCTGCGCCAGCATTTCCCGCAGACGCTGCCCAGTGCCACGGTGCAGGACCTGGAAACCGGGGACGGGCGCTTGCGCTGCTTCCGCTGGACGCCTTCGCAGGTCCGGCGCCGGGTGGTACTGGTACATGGCTGGAGTGGTGCCAGTACCCAGTGGCAGTACTTGATCCCGCTATTGCTGGAGCAAGGCTGCGAAGTCTTGTCCTTCGACTGCATCGGCCATGGCGGCAGCGGTGGCCGGCAGGCGTCGCTGCCGACCTTCGTCAGCATGCTCGACCAGGTCCAGCAGCAGCTGGGCCCCTTCGATACCGTGATCGGTCATTCCCTGGGTGGCGCCGCAGCGGGCTACGCTTTGAGCACCGACATCGGCAAGGGTTTCCAGCGCGCGGTGCTGGTGGCGGCGCCGGCCGACATTGAAAACGTCGTCCGGCGTTTCGCGGCGTTCCTCTGGATCAACGACGACGTCAGGCAGCGCATGCAACGCCTGGTCGAGCAACGTTATCAGAAAGACATGGGCAGCCTGGCGGTCAGCCGTTACGGCCAACAGGTAGACATCCCGGTGCTGCTGGTCCATGACCAGCAGGACCAGGAGGTTCCGGCAGACGACCTGCAATCCTTCGCCCAGGGGTTGCGGCACCGGCAGGTCCTGCAGACCCGCGGGCTTGGTCATCTGAAAATTCTCAAGGACAGGGCGACCATGGGAGCCGTGGTCGATTTTGTCTGTGCAAAGGACGGCAACCTATGAGTGAAAGTTACGATGTGATCGTTATCGGCGCGGGCCCCGGTGGTTATGTAGCCGCGATCCGCGCGGCGCAACTGGGACTGAAGACGGTCTGTATCGAGCGCTACAAGGGCAAGGACGGCAAGACCGCCCTGGGCGGTACCTGCCTTAACGTAGGCTGCATTCCCTCCAAGGCGCTGCTCGACAGCTCCCATCACTACTATGAAGCGCGCCACGGCTTCGAGATTCACGGCATCGGCATCAGCAACCCGCAGATGGACGTGGCGACGATGCTGGCCCGCAAGGACAACGTGGTACGCAACTTCAACGGCGGCATCGCCTCGCTGTTCAAGGCCAATGGCGTGGCGGTGCTGGAAGGCCACGGCAAGCTGCTGGCCAACAAGGAAGTGGAGGTCACTGCCGCCGACGGCAGCACCCAGCGCATCCGCGCCGAGCACATCATCCTGGCTCCCGGTTCGCAGCCGATCGACATCCCGGCCGCGCCCCTGACCGGAGAGGTGATCGTCGACTCCACCGGCGCCCTGGAATTCACCAGCGTGCCCAAGCGCCTCGGGGTCATCGGCGCCGGGGTCATCGGCCTGGAGCTGGGTTCGGTCTGGGCCCGCCTGGGAGCCGAGGTGACGGTACTCGAAGCCCTCGACAGCTTCCTGCCGGCGGTGGATGCGCAGATCGCCAAGGAAGCGCAGAAGATCCTCGGCAAGCAGGGCCTGGATATCCGCCTCGGCGCCCGGGTGACCGCTTCCGAGGTGCAAGGCGATAGCGTCAAGGTCAGCCTGACCGAGGCTGGCGAGGACAAGCAGCAGACCTTCGACCGGTTGATCGTTGCCGTTGGCCGGCGTCCCTTGACCACCGACCTGCTGGCCGCCGACAGCGGCGTGCAACTGGACGAGCGGGGTTTCATCCATGTCGACGGCCAGTGCCTGACCAGCGTTCCCGGGGTGTATGCCATCGGTGACGTGGTGCGCGGGCCGATGCTGGCGCACAAGGCCTCGGAAGAGGGCGTGATGGTCGCCGAAAGCCTTGCCGGGCATTCGCATCCGCTCAACTACGAGCTGATTCCCTCGGTGATCTACACCCACCCGGAAATCGCCTGGGTCGGCCAGACCGAGCAGGCGCTCAAGGCCGCGGGCGTCGAGCTGAACATCGGCACCTTCCCCTTCTCCGCCAGCAGCCGGGCCATGGCGGCCAACGACACTGCGGGGCTGGTCAAGGTGATCGCCGATGCTGGCACCGACCGGGTGCTGGGCGTGCATGTGATCGGGCCCGGCGCCGCAGAGCTGGTCCAGGAAGGCGCCATCGGCATGGAGTTCGGCACCAGCGCCGAAGACCTGGGGATGATGGTGTTCTCCCATCCGACCCTGTCCGAGGCACTGCATGAGGCGGCGTTGTCGGTGAATGGCCACGCCATCCACATCGGCAACCGCAAGAAGAAACCGGCCGCCAGCGTCAACTAGCGAGCCGTGCCCGGCCCCGTGATTCAGCGGGGCCGGGACCTGTCAGCGCCGCCGCGTTTCAGCGGAAGAACGGCGCATCCCCGAGAATGGTCGCGCGCTGCATTACCCGGCGCTGTGGACGATAGTCGTCCACGGCGTAGTGCTGGGTCACGCGGTTGTCCCAGAACGCCACGTCGTTTTCCTGCCAACGCCAGCGAATGGTGAATTCCGGGCGCGTGGCGTGGGCGAACAGCAGCTTGAGAATGGCTTCGCTCTCACTGTCCGACAGTTCGTTGATCCGGGTGGTGAAGCCATCGTTGACGAACAGCGACTTGCGCCCGCTCACCGGGTGGGTGCGGATCACCGGGTGCGACAGCGGTGGGTTCTTGCGCCGGGTCTCTTCCCAGCGCGCCAGGTCTTCGGGGGTATTGCCGAAGCGCTCCAGGGGGAAGGACTTGATGAACTCGTGGGTGGCGGTCAGGCCTTGCAGCAGGTTCTTCATCGGTTCCGACAGCGCCTCGTAGGCAGCGATGCCGCTGGCCCACAGGGTGTCGCCGCCGAACTTGGGCAGCAGCTTGGCGCTGAGCACCGCGCCCAGTGCCGGGGTCGGCAGGAAGGTGACATCGGTGTGCCAGATAGCGTTGTCGCGCACATCGGTCTCGGCGGTGTCGAGGATCAGTACTTCCGGCTGTTCCGGTACGTTGGGGTAGATCGGGTGGATATGCAGGTCACCGAAATTGGCGGCAAAACGCGCCTGCTGCTGCGGGGTGACCGGCTGGTTGCGAAAGAACAGTACCTGATGCTCGAGCAGGGCCTGCTCGATGGCGTCGCGCTGCTTGTCGTCCAGGGGCTGGCTGATATCGATGCCGTCGATCTGCGCGCCAAGGGCGGAACTCAAGGGGGTGATGGTCAGGCTCATGCTGGTTCTCGTGTGCGGCGCCGAACGGTCGGCGTGGTCGGATTCGGTTCTATCTGTATCGATCTGAATGTTGCTGGCTTGCATGGGCTACAGACAGCCGACGCAGCAAGTAACGCAGTCGACGCAAGGCAGGCGCCAGTCAATGGCTCTGGCCATGCCAGGGCACCAGCTTGCGCTGCAGGGCCCGCAAGCCCATCTCCATGGCGAAGGCGATCACCGCGATCACCAGGATCCCCAGCACCACTACATCGGTGACCAGGAACTGCGCGGCGGACTGCACCATGAACCCAAGGCCGCTGGTGGCGGCGATCAGTTCGGCGGCCACCAGGGTCGACCAGCCCACGCCGAGGCCGATGCGGATTCCGGTGAGGATGTCCGGCAAGGCGCTGGGCAGGATCACATGGCGGATCAGCTGGGTCCGGGTCGCCCCCAGGGACTGCGCCGCCCGCAGCTTGGCCGGGTCGACGGTGCGCACGCCGGTGGCGGTGGCGATGGCGATCGGGGCGAAGATCGCCAGGTAGATCAGCAGCACCTTGGACAGCTCGCCAATGCCACACCAGATCACGATCAGGGGCAGGTAGGCCAAAGGCGGGATCGGCCGGTAGAACTCGATCAATGGGTCCAGCACGCCCCGGGCGACGCGGTTGGCGCCGATGGCGATGCCCACCGGGATCGCCGTCAGCACCGCGAGGCCCAGGCCCAGGCCGATACGTTGCAGGCTCGCGGCCAGGTGCTGCCACAAGGTGGCGTCCATGTAGCCGCTGGTGGCCAGCAACCAGCCCTTTTGCAGCACGGCCCCAGGCGAGGGCAGGAACAGCGGTTCCACCAGGCCGCTGGCGGTGACCGCCCACCACAGCGCCAGCAGGCCGACCAGCGTCAGCACGCTGATCCAGCGGGTGCTCAGGCTGCGCCGCGCCGGCAACGGCCTGGAATGGGCCTCGTGGCTGGCGGTGGCGGGAATTTCGTAGCTGCTCATGGGCGCTCCTGCTGCTGGCTGCTGCGTTGGGAGAACACCCGCGCCAGCACGTGCTCGCGGGTTTCGATGAAGCGTGGATCGGACTTGATCGCCCGGGCCGACTCGCCAGCGGCATACCGTTGACCGAAGTCCAGATGCAGGCGCTCGACGATCTGGCCCGGGTTGGGCGCCAGGAGAATCAGGTCGGTGGCCAAGAACACCGCTTCCTCGATGTCGTGGGTGATGAGGAACACCGGCTTGGCGGTGCGTCGCCAGACTTGCAGCAACAGTTCCTGCATCTGCTCGCGAGTGAAGGCGTCCAGGGCGCCGAAAGGCTCGTCCATCAGCAGCAGCCGTGGATCGGCGGCCAGGGCGCGAGCCAGGCCGACACGTTGCTTCTGACCCCCGGAGAGCTGCCAGATGCGCCGCTTGTCGAAACCGGCCAGGTCCACCAGGGCGAGCATTTCCCGGGCCCGGGCTTCGCGCTTCCCACGCGGCACGCCAGCCAGCTCCAGGCCGAAGGCGACGTTGGCCAGTACGTCCTGCCAGGGCAGCAGGGCATCGTCCTGGAACACCACGCCACGCTCGGCGCCAGGGCCTTGCACCGGTACGCCATCGAGGCTGATGCGCCCGGCGCTGGGCTCGACGAAACCGGCGATCAGGTTGAGCAGCGAAGTCTTGCCGCTGCCGGAGGGCCCCAGGGCGACCAGCAGTTGCTGTGGCCCCAGGGTCAGGGAGATATCGGCCAGCACCGGTTCGGCGGCGCCGGGGTACTGTGCGCTGATGCGCTCCAGTTGTAGCAAAGCCATGACGGCTGTCTCCTTTGCGAACGCGCAGCCTTAGTTGCTGATGAACCGGGCGCTGACGTAGGGGGCGTAGTCCGGCAGCACGGCTTCGACCTTGCCTTGTTCCTTGAGGAATACCGCAGTGTCGGTGATGGCCTTGGTGGTCGGCGCGCCGAGGCTTGCGACCTGGTCGGCGGCCAGCGGGTAGACGTTGCCTTGCAGCAGCAGGGGGATGTCGCCGGCCTTGGCTCCGGAAAGCTTCACCAGCTTGTCGACGTTGCCCTGGTTGGCCAGCCAGGCCTGCGGGTCCTTGCGGTAGTCGGCGTAGGCATCCAGGGTCACCTTGGCGAAAGCGCTGACGATTTCCGGGTGCTTCTGGGCGAAATCCTTGCGCACGATCCAGGCGTCGAAGGTCGGCGCGCCGGATTTGGCCAGCTCGCCCGAGGTGATCAGCACCTTGCCGTTTTCCTTGGCCACGCCCAGGGCCGGGTCCCAGACGTAGGTGGCGTCGATGTCGCCGCGCTTCCAGGCGGCGATGATCGCCGGCGGTGCCAGGTTGAGTACCTGGACCTTGGCCGGGTCGATGTTCCAGTGCTTGAGCGCCGCCAGCAGGCTGTAGTGGCCGGTGGAGACGAAGGGCACGGCAATCTTCTTGCCCACCAGGTCCTGGGGGGTGTTGATCCCGGAGCCGTCGCGGGCCACCAGGGCCTCGGCGGCGCCGATCTGGGTGGCGATCAGGAAGGTTTCCACCGGCACCTTGCGGGTGACGGCTGCGGTCAGGGGGCTGGAGCCCAGGTAGCCGATCTGCACGTCACCGGAGGCGATGGCGGCAATGATGTCGGCGCCGTTGTCGAACTTGCGCCAGTCGATGCTGGCCTTGGTGGCTTTTTCGTAGCTGCCGTCGGCCTGGGCGACCTTGGCCGGATCGACGGTGGTCTGGTAGGCGACGGTGAAATCGGCCGCCTGGGCAAGGAAGCTCGCTGCGGCCAGGGAGGCGGCCGCCAGGAGGCGAAGGGGGAAATGCAGTTTCACGATGAAGCTCCTCATAGGCGGCCGTTGATCGGCGTGGGAGGAGCCTAAATGATCTAAGAATTATAAAATAAATAACGTTTTAGAATTAGCTTAGAAAGAGAGAACGAGTTGAAGAGGGGAAGCGCGTCGCGCTTCATCGCGGGCAAGCCGGATCGCCGCCGCTCGCTCCTACAGGACGGTGCCGTGTAGGAGCGAAGCTTGCTCGCGATGCATGCAGCGCGGTGTATCTATCAGTTGCTGATGGCCAGGATGCTGGCCTGGTAGGCACCGACGAAGACGTCGAAATCCCCCACTTCGTTCTGTTCCAGTTCGGCCTGCTGTTCCAGGGACTTGCGCGCCGCGTCTTCGAACGCGGCCTGCTCTTCCTTGGCCAGGGCCTGGCTACGGAAATGCTCGGCGTGGGCCAGGCTCTGGCGCAGGGAGAACTGGCTGAAGCTCTCCTTGTGCTCGGTCATGGCCGCCAGGACCTGGGCCGATGGCGTCAGGGACGAATCCTTGACCTTGGCCAGCTGGGCGTCCAGCGCCTTGCTGTGCTCATCGCTACCGTGGCTCTGGTCCAGCAGGGCGGCCAGCGGGGCGATGTTCTCCAGCAGCTCGGCGGCCCATTCCTTCATGTCCACCGCTTGCCCGCGACGCTGCAACTGCAGGCCCGGACGCCGGCCTTCCTTGACCACGCTGAGGAAGTTCGAGGTGGCGTTGCCGCACTCGGTGTTCTCCAGCAGCGGGCTGTCGTTGAGGGCGCAGTACAGCAGGAAGGCGTCGAGGAAGCGGGCTTCCTGCACGTCGATGCCCAGGGGCAGGAACGGGTTGATGTCCAGGCAGCGCACTTCCACGTACTGCACGCCCCGGGCCATCAGGGCCTGGATCGGCCGTTCGCCGGTGTAGGTCACGCGCTTGGGACGGATGTTGGAGTAGTACTCGTTTTCGATCTGCAGGATGTTGGTGTTCAGCTGGACCCACTCGCCATCCTTGTGGGTGCCGACCTCCACGTAGGGTGCATAGGGCGTGGCCACCGCCTTGCGCAGGCTGTCGGTGTAGCTGTTCAGATCGTTGTAGCAAGGGGTCAGGCCGGCCTGGGCCTTGCTCTGGTAGCCCAGGTCGCTCATGCGCAGGCTGGTGGCGTAGGGCAGGTACAGGGTCTCGGCGTCGAACTGCTCCAGCTGGTGCGAGCGGCCCCGCAGGAAACCCGCATCCAGGGCCGGCGAGGCGCCGAACAGGTACATCAGCAGCCAGCTGTAGCGGCGGAAGTTGCGGATCAGGGCGATATAGGCGGCGGACTGGTAGTCACGGTCGGTGCCGACGAAGCCCTCGGCCTCCCTGAGCAGCGGCCACAACGGCTCGGGCAGGGAGAAGTTGTAGTGGATGCCGGCGATGCACTGCATGGTCTTGCCGTAGCGCAGGGCCAGGCCCTTGCGGTAGACGTACTTGAGCTGGCCGATATTGGAGGTGCCGTAGTAGGCGATCGGGATGTCTTCCTCGGCCGGCAGTGGGCACGGCATCGATGGACTCCACAGGTACTCGTTGCCGAGCTTGCTGTAGGCGAAGCGATGGATCTTGTCGAGGCTGGCCAGGGTGTCCGCCGGGTCCTTGAGGGCCGGGGTGATGAACTCCAGCAGCGACTCGGAATAGTCGGTGGTGATCTGTTCGTTGGTCAGCGCGGAACCCAGTTCTTCCGGATGCGGGGTCTGGGCCAGGCGGCCTTCGCCGGTAACCCGCAGGCATTCACGTTCGATGCCGTGCAGGCACTGCTCGAGCAGGGAGAGGTTAGCGCGCTCGCCGAGCAAGGCCAGGCGGCGGTTGAGAAGTTCGCTCAAGTTGGATTCCTTCACGCGTCAGTCGCCCCAATATGGGGGTGGGCAGGACGGTCTACAAGGGTGGAGTTAAAACTGGCGTTTTCGCCTGGTTCCTGAGTCAAGCCGACTCACCTGAAAACGCCAGTGCTCCGTCCCTGAATCTGGCTCTAGCGTGGGCAGGAAAACCCCGACGCCGCTTTCGCAGCGCCGAAATTAACCCAATTCGATGACGGGCAGCTATAGGACCGCGAAGGTGCCTTGCGCTTTTGCGACCAGTTTTTCGCCCTGGATCACGTCTGCCTCGACCACCAGGGTACGGCGGCCGGGGTGGATCACCCTGGCCCGGCACAACACCTCACCTTCGGCGACCGCGCGGATGTAGTTGATCTTGCACTCGATGGTGGCGCTTTGCTGGTCGAAGCCATGGGTACTGGAACAGGCCAGGCCCATGGCGATGTCCACCAGGCTGAAGATCGCCCCGCCGTGGAGCTTTTGCCCGCGATTGCGCAATTGCGGGGTCAGCTCCAGGGCCACGTCCGCCTCGCCGACCTCCAGGCGCTGCAGGCGGCAGCCGAGCAGTTGGCTGAAGGCGCTTTCGGTCAGGCCGGCTGGAATCTCCATCAGCGCTTCTTCAACTGCTTGGCGTTGGCGAACAGCGAGGCCATGGCGTTGTTGGCCGGTGCCGCGGTGGTGGTTTCCTTGCGCGGGGCATTGCCCTGGGAAGAGCGCGGGCTCGCCCCCGGACGGCTGCCGCGGGCGCCATCGATCTTCTCGCCGGGGGTGTCGCTCATGCGCATCGACAGGCCCACGCGCTTGCGCGGGATATCCACTTCCATGACCTTGACCTTGACTACGTCGCCGGCCTTCACCGCTTCACGCGGGTCCTTGATGAATTTCTCCGACAGCGCCGAGATGTGCACCAGGCCGTCCTGGTGCACGCCGATATCGACGAAGGCACCGAAGTTGGTGACGTTGGTCACCACGCCTTCGAGGATCATCCCCAGTTGCAGGTCCTTGAGGTCTTCGACGCCTTCCTGGAACTCGGCGGTCTTGAACTCGGGGCGCGGGTCGCGGCCGGGTTTGTCCAGTTCCTGGAGGATGTCGGTGACAGTGGGCAGGCCGAAGGTCTCGTCGGTGAACTTCGATGGCTCCAGGCGCTTGAGGAAGCCGCTGTCGCCGATCAGCGAGCGGATGTCACGGCCGGTGTCGGCGGCGATGCGCTGTACCAGCGGATAGGCTTCCGGGTGCACCGCCGAGGCGTCCAGTGGGTTGTCGCCGTTCATTACACGCAGGAAGCCGGCGGCCTGTTCGAAGGTCTTTTCACCCAGGCGGGCGACTTTCTTCAGGGCGGCGCGGGTCTTGAAGGCACCGTGTTCGTCGCGGTGGCTGACGATGTTCTGTGCCAGGGTCGCGTTGAGGCCGGAGATCCGCGCCAGCAGGGCCACGGAGGCGGTGTTGACGTCGACGCCCACGGCGTTCACGCAGTCTTCCACTACCGCGTCCAGGCCTCGGGCCAGCTTCAGCTGCGAGACGTCGTGCTGGTACTGGCCGACACCGATGGACTTCGGATCGATCTTCACCAGCTCCGCCAGCGGATCCTGCAGGCGGCGAGCGATGGACACCGCGCCACGGATCGACACGTCCAGGTCCGGGAACTCCTTGGCCGCCAATTCCGAGGCCGAGTACACCGAGGCGCCGGCTTCGGAGACCATGACCTTGGTCATGCGCATGGCCGGGTACTTCTTGATCAGGTCGGCGGCCAGCTTGTCGGTCTCGCGGCTGGCGGTGCCGTTGCCGATGGCGATCAGGTCCACCGAGTGCTTGGCGCACAGGGCGGCCAGGGTGGCGATGGTCTGGTCCCACTTGTTGTGCGGTACGTGGGGGTAGACGGTGGCGTGGTCCAGCAGCTTGCCGGTGGCGTCCACTACCGCCACCTTGCAGCCGGTCCGCAGGCCCGGGTCCAGGCCCAGGGTGGCGCGCGGGCCGGCCGGGGCGGCCAGCAGCAGGTCGTGCAGGTTGTGGGCGAAGACGTTGATCGCCTCGGTCTCGGCGCCGTCGCGCAGCTCGCCCAAGAGGTCGGTCTCCAGGTGGGTGTAGAGCTTGACCTTCCAGGTCCAGCGCACCACTTCGCCGAGCCACTTGTCGGCCGGGCGGTTCTGGTTCTGGATGCCCACATGCTGGCCGATCATGCCTTCGCAGGGGTGCATGGTGCCTGGCAGCTCGTCGCCGACCTTCAGCGCGGAGCTGAGGATGCCTTCGTTGCGCCCGCGGAAGATCGCCAGGGCGCGGTGCGACGGCATGCTCTTGAGCGGTTCGTCGTGTTCGAAGTAGTCGCGGAACTTCGCGCCTTCCTCTTCCTTGCCAGCCACCACGCGGGCGCTGAGGGTGGCTTCCTGCTTGAGGAAGTTGCGCAGCTTGTCCAGCAGGCCGGCGTCTTCGGCGAAGCGCTCCATGAGGATGTACTTGGCACCTTCCAGGGCGGCCTTGATGTCGGCCACGCCTTTTTCCCCATCGACGAAGCGTGCAGCTTCGGTTTCCGGAGCCAGGCTCGGGTCGTTGAACAGGCCATCGGCCAGCTCGCCGAGGCCGGCTTCCAGGGCGATCTGGCCCTTGGTGCGGCGCTTCTGCTTGTACGGCAGGTAGAGGTCTTCGAGGCGGGTCTTGGTGTCGGCCAACTTGATTTCGCGAGCCAGTTCCGGGGTCAGCTTGCCCTGTTCCTCGATGCTGGCCAGGATGCTGGCGCGACGCTCGTCGAGTTCGCGCAGGTAGCGCAGGCGATCTTCCAGATGACGCAGTTGGGTGTCATCGAGGCTGCCGGTGACTTCTTTGCGGTAACGGGCGATGAAGGGCACGGTGGAGCCTTCATCCAATAGGGCGACGGCCGCTTCGACCTGTTGTGGGCGTACGCCGAGTTCCTCGGCAATGCGGCTGTTGATGCTGTCCATAAAACCACCTGGCAAATGTGTGAAAGCAGGCTCGCGGGTACGACGAAAAAGCCCGGCGAGTCTGGTTGAGCGGCCTGGTACGCGCCGCCACCTGGATCAAAAGGCTGGCTGTTGACCCGTGAAATAGTGGAAATGCTGCCGGTCGTGGCAAAAAAACAAAGCGACCGCTGGGTACTGATCAAGGGTTGCCCGACACAAAAGGCGGCGCATTATACCCAGCTGTGAAGCGATCGCCGACCTCAGGCCGACAGCGGGTTTGCTGGCTATGGAGGAAAAATCTGCTAACAATGCACACGGTGCGCATAGCGGCAGCTACGCCATAATGCGCACCGAGATTAGAGGAGCATCCAATGAGCAGCACTGCACAAACTGCTGAAGGCGAAAAAATTCTTATTGTTGACGATGACCCGGGGCTGAGCAGCCTGCTGGAGCGTTTCTTCGTCAGCAAGGGCTACCGTGCCCGCGCGGTCCCGAACACCGAGCAGATGGACCGCCTGCTGGGTCGCGAGGTATTCAACCTGGTCGTCCTCGACCTGATGCTGCCCGGCGAAGACGGCCTGACCGCCTGCCGCCGCCTGCGTGGCGCGAACAACCAGATCCCGATCATCATGCTCACCGCCAAGGGTGACGAATTGAGCCGTATCAAGGGCCTGGAACTGGGCGCTGACGACTACCTGGCCAAGCCGTTCAACCCCGACGAGCTGATGGCCCGGGTCAAGGCCGTGCTGCGTCGCCAGTCGGCACCTGTCCCTGGTGCCCCGGGCAGCGAAGACGAAAGCGTGACCTTCGGTGACTACGAACTGTCCCTGGCCACCCGCGAGCTCAAGCGCGGCGACGAGGTGCACATGCTCACCACCGGTGAGTTCGCGGTACTCAAGGCGCTGGTGATGAACGCGCGCCAGCCGCTGACCCGCGACAAGCTGATGAACCTGGCCCGGGGCCGCGAATGGGATGCCCTGGAGCGCTCCATCGATGTGCAGATCTCCCGCCTGCGCCGGATGATCGAACCCGATCCTTCCAAGCCACGTTATATCCAGACCGTCTGGGGCGTGGGTTATGTGTTCGTGCCGGATGGCACAGCGACCAAGTGATCGGTGATTTGTAGGAGCGAGCGCCCGGGCCCTGACCCGGGCGTTCGCATTCCGCAACGCTGCGAGCGCGACTCGCTCCTGCAAAGTGTGTATTGGCTGTCATGAAAACCCCCTTGTGGTTCCCCCAGAGTTTCTTCTCCCGCACCCTGTGGCTGGTGCTGATCGTGGTGCTGTTCTCCAAGGCATTGACCCTGGTTTATCTGCTGATGAACGAGGACGTGCTGGTGGACCGGCAGTACAGCCATGGCGTAGCCCTCACCCTGCGCGCCTATTGGGCCGCCGATGAATCCAACCGCGACCAGATCGCCGAGGCCGCCGGCCTGATCAAGGTGGTGGGCAGCGGCGTGCCGGCCGGCGAGCAGCACTGGCCCTACAGCGAGATCTACCAGCGGCAGATGCAGGCGGAGCTGGGGGCCGACACCGAGGTGCGGCTACGCATGCATGCGCCGCCGGCGCTTTGGGTCCGGGCGCCGAGCCTGGGCGATGGTTGGCTCAAGGTACCGCTGTATCCACACCCGTTGCGCGGGCAGAAGATCTGGAGCGTGCTGGGCTGGTTCCTGGCCATCGGCTTGTTGTCCACCGCGTCGGCGTGGATATTCGTCAGCCAGCTCAACCAGCCGCTCAAGCGCCTGGTCTACGCTGCCCGGCAACTGGGCCAGGGGCGTAGCGTGCGCCTGCCCATCAGCGATACTCCGAGCGAGATGACCGAGGTGTACCGCGCCTTCAACCAGATGGCCGAGGATGTGGAACAGGCCGGGCGCGAGCGCGAGCTGATGCTGGCCGGGGTATCCCACGACTTGCGTACGCCGCTGACCCGATTGCGCCTGTCACTGGAACTGATGGGCGATCACACCGAGCTGACCGACGACATGGTGCGCGACATCGAAGACATGGACGCCATCCTCGATCAGTTCCTGGCCTTCATCCGCGATGGTCGCGACGAGTCGGTGGAGGAGGTGGACCTCAACGACCTGGTGCGGGAAGTGGCGGCGCCCTACAACCAGAACCAGGAGCGGGTGCACCTGCGCCTGGAGCCGATCCAGGCGTTCCCCTTGCGCCGGGTCTCGATGAAGCGCCTGCTCAACAACCTGATTGGCAACGCCCTGAACCATGCGGGGACGGACGTGGAAGTCGCCGCCCACCTGTCGGGCGACGTCAACGCGCCCTATGTGGTGCTGAGCGTGATGGACCGTGGCGCGGGGATCGACCCTTCGGAGCTGGAAGCGATCTTCAACCCCTTCACCCGTGGCGATCGCGCCCGGGGCGGCAAGGGCACTGGCCTGGGGCTGGCCATCGTCAAGCGGATCGCCGCCATGCATGGCGGTAATGTCGAGCTGCGCAACCGCCCGGACGGCGGGCTGGAGGCGCGGGTGCGCCTGCCGTTGGGCCTGCTGTTGCCACGTGATGCGGATTAGCGGCAGAGGCCAGTTTCAAGCTGCAAGCTCTTATCTTGCCGCTTGAAGCTCGCCGCTTGTAACTGCCTTTAACCTTTGCCCTTGGTGCGGGTCATGTTCGGCCCGCCATTCTTCTCGATGTGCTCGATGATGATCCCCGCCACGTTCTTGCCGGTGGTGGTCTCGATGCCTTCCAGGCCCGGGGAGGAGTTGACCTCCATCACCAGCGGCCCGTGATTGGAGCGCAGGATGTCCACCCCGGCCACGCTCAGGCCCATGACCTTGGCCGCTCGCAGCGCGGTCATGCGTTCTTCCGGGGTGATCTTGATCAGGCTGGCGCTGCCGCCACGGTGCAGGTTGGAGCGGAACTCCCCGGGCTTGGCCTGGCGCTTCATGGCCGCGATCACCTTGTCGCCCACCACGAAGCAGCGGATGTCGGCACCGCCGGCTTCCTTGATGTACTCCTGGACCATGATGTTCTGCTTCAGGCCCATGAATGCCTCGATCACCGACTCCGCCGCAGTGGCGGTTTCGCAGAGCACCACGCCGATGCCCTGGGTGCCTTCCAGCACCTTGATCACCAGCGGAGCGCCGTTGACCATCTCGATCAGGTCGGGGATGTCGTCCGGGGAGTGGGCAAAACCGGTCACTGGCAAGCCGATGCCACGCCGCGACAGCAGTTGCAGCGAGCGCAGCTTGTCCCGGGAGCGGGCGATGGCCACCGATTCGTTGAGAGGGAATACCCCCATCATTTCGAACTGGCGCAACACCGCGCAGCCATAGAAAGTCACCGAGGCGCCGATCCGCGGGATGACCGCATCGAAGCCTTCCAGGGGCTTGCCGCGATAGTGGATCTGCGGCTTGTGGCTGGCGATGTTCATGTAGGCGCGCAGGGTGTCGATCACTACCATTTCATGGCCACGCTCAGTGCCGGCCTCGACCAGGCGGCGAGTGGAATACAGACGCGGATTACGCGACAGCACGGCGATCTTCATGCAACACCTGTGGCAGAGGTAGTGGATACCGGGAACACCGGTTTGTCTTGTACGTACTTGAGGCCGGGATTGACCACCAGCTGGCCATCGATCAGGGCCTTGGAGCCCAGCAGCAACCGATAGCGCATGGCCTTGCGGCAGGCGAGGGTGAACTCCACCCGCCACACGTGATCGCCCAGGGCCAGGGTGGTGCTGATCACATAGCGGACCTGGGCCTGGCCGTTGGAGCTCTTGATGGTCTTCATCGCCACCAGTGGCGCTTCGCAACGCCGGTGACGCAATTGCACCACGCTGCCCAGGTGCGCGTTGAAACGCACCCACTGCTGGCCGTCGCGCTCGAACGGCTCGATCTCGGTGGCATGCAGGCTGGAGGTGCTGGCGCCGGTGTCGATCTTGGCGCGCAAGCCGGCCACTCCCAGGTCGGGAAGCGCCACCCACTCGCGTAGACCGACAACGGTCAAATGATCAAAGGTCTTCAATAAAGGAACATCCGTAATTGGTCTTTCCGGACCAGGGTTCTGATACGGGCCGGGCGTCGGGGCGAGCCTGCGCCAGGTGGACTCCACGCTTGCCGGAAGGGGCACGCCGAGTGCTGCTGGCGTGCCTTCTCGGCGACGACTCTAACTGCCGACTCCGCATAGATTGTGACAATCTCCCGAACGTTCGCCCGGTCTGTCCCGGGTCTTGGTCCGAGACCGCGGTATTCACGCAGAATCGGCGGCAAATGGCGATAGTTATCTCCATGACGGTCCCTCGGGCAACCTGAGGTATTTTAGGCAAGCGGTCAGGTTTTCGAGAGCTCGTCTGCGAGCCGTACCGTTGCCATATTTTTCATCGAGAGGAATCACCGTGGCGCAAAAGCAGCAACAGGAAGAAGAGGACAAGGTCCGCCTGGACAAGTGGCTTTGGGCAGCACGCTTCTACAAGACCCGGGCCCTGGCCAAGGCGGCCATTGAAAGCGGCAAGGTGCATCACCGGGGCGAGCGTTGCAAACCGGGCAAGGAGCCGCGGGTTGGCGACGAGTATGAGCTGCGTACCGGTTTCGACGAGCGCACGGTCGTGGTCCAGGCGTTGTCCATCGTGCGTCGTGGCGCGCCCGAGGCACAGGCGCTCTATGTCGAGACCCCGGCCAGCATCGCCAAGCGCGAGACCGCCGCAGCCCAGCGCAAGGCAGGCGCCCTGGGCGTGAGCACCGAGGGCAAGCCCACCAAGAAACAGCGTCGGGATCTATTCAAGTTCCATGGCCGCAGCCATGAGTGATGGAGGGCGAGGGAGCCTGCCCAGGCTGCCCTCGCCACAGCGGCTGGCTTAGCGCAGCAGGCTGCTGGCGCGAACCACGCTCATGTTCGACAGCACCGGCATTCGGCTCATCAGGTTGAACAGCGGGTGGGTCAGGCGCAGCAGGAAGTTCGACATCCGTGCCGCGTAGGGGGTGTAGTAGCCCCAGCCGAGGGCCAGTACGGCCAGCAGCACACCGCCGATGTAGTCATCCTGGCCCCAGTGGGCCCCGGCGACCAGGCGCGGCAGCATGAACAGCAGGGTCAGGCCCCAGACCAGCAGGAACTGGCCGACGCTGCGGCTGAACACGCCCATGAACAGGCCCCAGATCAGCAACACCGAGGCATGGTCGCCAGGGAAACTCTGGCTGGAGCGGTCCTTGAGTTCCCAGGTCTTTTCCCAGCCCGGGAAGTAGTCGCTCATGTGCACGGCACCTTCGAGCACCATGGACGGGCTGTTGTGCTGCCAGTTCATCACGGCCACCAGCTTGGAAAACAGCGCGCGAATCACCACCATCAGAATCAGGATCGACAGGAAACCGAAGAAGGCGCGGCGTACGTCCACCGCCTTGAAGACCCAGTCACCGCGGATCAGCAGGCCGAGCATGATCAGGCCCACCACCACGTCGAACGGCCGCAGGCTGGCCACGGCCCAGATATGCAGCCAGGTGGAGTTGTTGGCGAGGGGAGCGTTGAGCAGGTGAAACAGCCACTCGTCGAACATCGTGCAAAGCGCTTGCCCGGTGGGCCACAACCAGAAACCCAGCAGGGCCAAAGGGAGTACATTGCACAGAACCAGCTTGCCGAGGTTCCACCTTGCTTGGAACAAACCCGGATTGTTCATAAAATATCTCCAATCACCGCAAAAACTGCACCTTCATGGTGCAAAACCGTAATTTTCGGTGCTTGTAACCTTTTTGTCACCTTTCAGAT
The DNA here is from genome assembly GCF_002112765.1 of Pseudomonas sp. B6(2017). NCBI lineage: Bacteria > Pseudomonadati > Pseudomonadota > Gammaproteobacteria > Pseudomonadales > Pseudomonadaceae > Pseudomonas > Pseudomonas sp. B6(2017). The sequence continues at coordinate 159,029 of NZ_NEIQ01000014.1, forward strand.
GCCCAGACCTATGACTGATTTGCCGGATACCGACTTCACCCAACGCTTCATCTTCGATGAGAGCGACGCCCGTGGCGAACTGGTGACGCTGGAGCGCAGCTACGCCGAAGTCCTTGCCAAGCACGCCTATCCCGAGCCGGTGGCGCAACTGCTGGGCGAACTGATGGCGGCGGCGTCGTTGCTGGTCGGTACCTTGAAGTTCGACGGCCTGCTGATTCTCCAGGCTCGCTCCGAAGGCCCGGTTCCCCTGCTGATGATCGAGTGCTCCAGTGAGCGCGAGATTCGTGGCCTGGCCCGCTACGACGCGGCGCAGATCGCTGCGGATGCGACCCTGGCCGACATGATGCCCAATGGCGTCCTGGCCTTGACCGTGGACCCGACCCAGGGCCAGCGCTACCAGGGGATCGTCGACCTGGACGGCGCCACCCTGGCCGAATGCTTCACCAACTATTTCGTCATGTCGCAGCAGACCGGCACTCGTTTCTGGCTCTACGCCGACGGCCGCAATGCCCGTGGCCTGCTGCTGCAGCAACTGCCGGCCGACCGCCTGCGCGATCCCGAAGAGCGCGATGCCAATTGGCAGCACCTCACCGCCCTGGCCAGCACCCTGACCGCCGATGAGCTACTTAGCCTGGACAACGAAACCGTGCTCCATCGCCTGTACCACGAGGAGGCCGTGCGCCTGTTCGACGTGCAGCCGCTGCGCTTTCGCTGCAGCTGCTCGCGCGAGCGCTCGGGCAATGCCCTGGTCAGCCTGGGGCTGGAGGATGCGCAGCAACTGGTGGCCGAACATGGCGGTAGCGTCGAGATCGACTGTCAGTTCTGCAACCAGCGCTATCTGTTCGACGCAGCCGACATCACGCAATTGTTCGCCGGTGCGGGCGTCGAGTCACCGTCAGATACTCGTCACTAAAACGTTTCAGCGAAGGTAAATCACCTAGCGAACGCCGGAATTACGCCATGCTGACGGGAGGACCCTACTATTTTCGGGCTTTTCTGGCATAATCCGGCGCACTTTTTTCGCGGTAGTAGTGCGCGAGTTTCTACTACAAAACGTTTGAGCAATCGGCCATTGGCCGACGACGGGGAACCTCATGACGCAAGCCAAGAACACCGTGTACACCGACCTGAGCGTCGATGAGCTGGTAAAAGAAGCGCTGTCCCGCGGTGAAGGCGAGTTGGCCGATACTGGCGCGCTGACGGTCAAGACTGGCCACCGCACTGGCCGTTCGCCGGCGGACCGTTTCATCGTCGAAGAGCCTTCCACCCAGGATGCGATCGCCTGGGGCCCGATCAACCGCAAGTTCCCGGCCGACAAGTTCGATGCCCTGTGGGCTCGCGTCGAGGCGTTCAACAACGCCCAGGAACACTTCGTTTCCCACGTCCACGTAGGGGCTGCCGCCGAGCACTACCTGGCCGTCAAGATGACCACCCAGACCGCTTGGCAGAACCTGTTCGGCCGTTGCCTGTTCATCACCCCGGAGCAGTACAACCCGGCGGGTCGCGAAGAGTGGCAGATCCTCAACGTCGCCAACTTCGAGTGCGTGCCCGAGCGTGACGGCACCAACTCCGACGGCTGCGTCATCCTCAACTTCGCCCAGAAGAAAGTGCTGATCGCCGGCATGCGCTACGCCGGTGAAATGAAGAAGGCCATGTTCTCGGTGCAGAACTTCCTCCTGCCGGCTGTCGACGTACTGCCGATGCACTGCGCCGCCAACATCGGCGAAGAAGGCGACGTGACCCTGTTCTTCGGCCTGTCGGGTACCGGCAAGACCACCCTGTCGGCCGACGAAAGCCGCTACCTGATCGGTGACGACGAGCACGGCTGGGGCGAGGGCGTGGTGTTCAACATGGAAGGTGGCTGCTACGCCAAGTGCATCGACCTGTCCGAGAAGAACGAGCCGGTCATCTGGAAAGCCATCAAGCACGGCGTCGTGCTGGAGAACGTGGTCCTGGACGATGCCAAGCGCGCCGACTACGCCGATGCCAGCCTGACCCAGAACACCCGCGCCGCCTACCCGCTGGAACACGTCGAGAAGCGTTCCGAGCACAACCTGGGTGGCGAGCCCAACGCGGTGATCTTCCTGACCTGCGACCTGACTGGCGTCCTGCCGCCGGTGTCGATCCTGAACAACGAGCAGGCGGCCTACCACTTCCTGTCCGGCTACACCGCGCTGGTCGGTTCCACCGAAATGGGTTCGGGCGGCGGCATCAAGTCGACCTTCTCCACCTGCTTCGGCGCACCGTTCTTCCCGCGTCCGGCGGGCGAATACGCTGAGCTGCTTATCAAGCGCATCAACGGCTTCGGCTCCAAGGTCTACCTGGTCAACACCGGCTGGACCGGCGGTGGCTACGGCGTCGGCAAGCGCTTCAACATCCCGACCACCCGTGGCGTGATCGCAGCGATCCAGAGCGGTGCCCTGGTCGGTGCCGAGACCGAACACCTGGACATCATCAACCTGGACGTGCCTAAAGCCGTTCCGGGTGTCGATACCGAGTTGCTCAACCCACGCAACACCTGGACTGACAAGGCTGCCTACGACGAAGCTGCCAAGGCCCTGGCTGGCCTGTTCATCGAGAACTTCAAGAAGTTCGAAGTGAGCGACGCCATCAAGGCTGCCGGCCCGAAGCTGTAAGCCTCGACCTGCCATGAAAAAGCCGCCCTTCGGGGCGGCTTTTTTGTGCGCGCGTATCGGCAGGGCGGCGTTCCGGGTGCGGACGTTTACCTGGCTTCAACCCCTGGCTCAGCCCTTCAAGTGCAGCGCCAGCGCGCCCAGCAGCACCAGCGCCACTCCTGTCACTTGCACCTTGGACAGGCGTTCCTTGAAGAACAGGTAGCTGAGCACCGCGGCGATGCCGCCGGACAAGGTACTGATCACCGTCACCACCGACACCGAGCCGTGCATGGCGCCCCAGGAAAAGGCGAAGAACGCGCCGAGGTTCATCAGGCTGGAGCTGGCCAGGGTGCCGCAGCTCTTCAGGGGGGGCAGCTTCAAGCCGTCCGGGACCTTGAGCATCATCAGCAGCGATACGCTCGATCCCACCACGTAACCCAGCCACAGCATGCTGACCGGGCCCAGTTGCGGCAGGGTATAGCGCCCCTGCAACCAGAAACTGGTGCCGTACAGGCAGGCCGACAGCAGGGCATAGACGATCGAGCGACTGGCATCGGTGTTCTGCGGCAGCTTGGGGCCCGAATGAATGCTGGAGAGAATCACCCCCACCACGCAGACCAGGATGCACAGCAACTGGACCAGGCTGATGTGCTCGCCGCTGGCCCAGGACAGCAGGGTGGTGACCACACCGTAGGAGGTCACCAGCGGGGCGATGATGGCGGCCTTGCCCAGGGCGAAGGCCTTGCCCAGGGCCAGGGCGCCGGAGAGGGTGAAGCAGGCGGCGAGCATGCCCATCAGCCAGACATCCAGCGGCGCGGCCAGGGCCTTGAACAGGAAGGCGGGGAAGAGTGCCAGCAAAAGGCTCATGAGGATCACGCCCAGTGTCTGGCTGAAGAACACGGCGCGCTTGGCGCCCACGGCCCGGACATTCAGGCCCACGAGAAAGTCGGTGCCGCCCCAAAGCACGGCGGCGAGCAGCCCCATCAGTACATCCACGGTTTCTTCCTTGTCTTATTGTTGTAGGTCCTAGAGGCTTTCCAGCGCCCGGGTGTCCCAGCGGCGCAGCCTGATCGCCTGGTACAGCATGCCGATGGTCAATGGCAGCTTGTCGCCCCGGCCCTTGGCCCGGCGCTTGAGGTGTGGATCGAAACCTTCGGGCTGGAAGTAGCGATAGCTGTCGAAGTCGGCGAGGTCGAGCTCGAACTGTTCTTCCAGGGCCAGCAACAGATGCCGGGCATCGGCACCATCGCAACCCAGGTCAAGGTTGATCGCGGTCTTCAGATGCAAGGCCTTGCGCTCGGGCAGGCCGATCTCCTCATGCAGCAACTGCATCAGCTGGCGCATGTTCGCGTCGTCGGGAAAACCGGGGGCCAGATGCATGGTCGCGATTCGCTACGGTTCTTGGAAGGGATGGAGTGTAAGGCGATCCGGTGGTGGTTTTTCAAGCCCCTCGCAGCAGATCCGCACAAGTCCCTGCGAACTTTGGACTGCATCCCATTGCGCAGTATTTTCCTGCCCTGGGTCGAGCATTGGCGGGCGAAAATGTGTATGGTTCGCCGCTGGTTGATAGGCCGCGTTCGAGCTGCGGCCAGATTCGTTTACAGGGATTTTGCTATGGCTTGTATGCGCCTGTTGGCGGTGTTGTGGCTAGGGATGGTGATGAGCGTGGTGCACGCCCGGCCGTTGTCGATCCAGGTGCTGGACGCCGTGGCCAAGGGCTCGCCTGTGGCCGAGGCCCAGGTGCAGTTGCAGCGGGGTACGAACCTGGTCGCGGGGGCTACCGATGCCCAGGGGCGAGTGGTGCTGGACGTCCCTGGCGATGCCGGTGGCCTGTTGATCCGCAAGCCCGGTTACGCCGACCTGCGAACCCAATGCCCCTGCCAGGGCCTGGTCTACGCCCTGAGTCCGGTAATGGACAAACCCTCCAGCCTGCGGGTGGTGCTGACCTGGGATGCCCCGGGCGAAGACCTGGATGCCCGGCTGATCTATTCCCGCAAGGCCTTGTCGTTCGTTGCCAGCCAAGGGCCCGGGGCGCGCCTGGAAAGAACCAGCGATGACCATCATGGCGCGGAGACCATCACCATCGATGAGCTCTTGCCCGGCGAGGCCTACTTGTATGCCGTGCATGACTTCACCCATGGCAACCATCCCGAGTCCCTGCACCTGGGCCGCAGCCGGGCCCAGGTCTTCGTCTACCGTGGCGCCAGCCTCATTCGTAGCTACCTTGTACCGGAGCAGCGCCAGGGCAACCTCTGGGCCGTGTTCCGCCTGAATGCCGATGGCCAGATGGAGGATATCGACCGGGTGGCGCAGACCAGCAGCGAACCGAACGGCACCTACAGCGACCTGAATTCATTGCTCGAGCAGATGCGCACCAGCGACCAGCAAGTGCCTGAGGACATGGGCCCAGCCGAAGCCAAGGCGCTCAACCGCAAGGGCGAAGAGGCCTACCGCAAGGGCGACTTCGGCGGGGCGGGTATCTATTACCGCGAGGCCATCGAAATGGCGCCGGGTTTTGCCCAGGCCTACAGCAACCTGGCCTTGAGCCAGCGCAAGAACAGCCGGCCCGACGAGGCCATACGCGCCGACCGTCAGGCCATCGCGCTGGCCAGTGGTCCGGCGGCGGCGACGATCCGGGCCAGTGCCTACTACGACATGGGTAGGGTTTTCGAGGGGGCCGGGCAGTTGGCCATGGCCTTGGAGAATTACCGCAAGGCCCGCGAGCAGAAGGCCAGCCCGGTGTACGACCAGGCCATAGAGCGGCTGCAAAAACCCTGAGCCCCAGGCTGGACGTTGTTTTTGCGCGGCGCGCTGGCAGGAGCGTCCCGTGCATTCATGGAGATTGATATGCGCAATGCTGTTTTCCCCTGGCTGTTGGCGTTGTGCCTGTACAGCGTCTCGGTCCAGGCGGCAGGCCCTCTGGTGTTCGCCACCATCGACCGCAGTGGCTGGCCGACGCCCCTGACCAGTTCGGTGGACTTCGACACCGCCTCCCGGGCGGAAATCCTGATGTTCGGCAAGGCCTTGCTGGCCAGTGAGAGCCTGGATGAGGGAGCCCTGAAGCAACGTCTCGGGGTACGGCAGCTGGACCTCAAGTCCATCGAGCGGGTGCGCCAGCGCTTCTGGGAGTTGCTGCTGGTCAACTATCGTCTGGCCAGCCACGACTGTGACAGCGCACCGTTCTGCCAACCCGTGCGCAATCTCGCCGAGTTGCGCCAGCTGGTGGCCGGCTTCACCGGCGAGAGCAAGGACACCTACGATGCCTGGGCCCAGGCCAGTTCGCGCTTCCACCAGCAGTACCTGCATGAGCAACTGCGCCTGGCGGCCCTGTTTCCCACGGTCAGCAGCGAGATCCAGCGAATGGATCCAGCGGAAAGACTGGGCGACGAACTGGCTGACCGACAGTTCCTGCTGACCTTCGACGATGGTCCCAGCCCGCGCGGTGGTCATAGCGACGAGCTGGCGGCGGTGCTGCAAGCCCATGACCTGCATGGGCTGTTCTTCGTCCTGGGGGCGCCGTTCCAGGCCCGTTTGCAGCGGACCTCGATCGAGCAGTTGCGCGAGCTCTACAACGGTCAATGCGTGGGCCTGCATGGCTGGGAGCACAAGTCCCATGCCTCCTGGAGCCGGTGGCAGGATTCCCTGGTCGACAGCGCCAGCCTGGTCGGCCATTCCCTGGAAGGGGAATACCTGCCGTTGTTTCGCCCGCCCTATGGGCAACGTCGCGCCGACGCTGGTGTTTTCCTCAAGGGCCACGGCCTGCAACTGATGCTGTGGAACATCGATTCCCAGGACTGGAGCAAGAAGGTCAGCGCCCAGGCCGCCGCCCAGCGGGTACAGACGCTGATGCTGTTGTGGCGGCGCGGCATCGTGCTGTTCCACGACGTCCATCCCAAGGCGGCCCAGGCCGTACCGCTGCTGGTCGAGGGCAACCAGCACAATGGCGTGCAATGGCTGGACTGTCGCAGCCTGCGCTAGCCGCTACTTGCCAATGAACCGGCCACCGCCCTGGTGTGCCGGTATCATCCGGTAGCGCTTTGCTCCACGACCTTTCCTCGATCCGCCGGCCCACCGCGCTAGTCTTCAACGACGGTCAGCGGTCAAAGGAGTGACTCCCATGTACAGCACCCTCGAACAGGTCTTTGGTTATCCAGGCTTTCGCCCGGGCCAGGAGGCCACCATCAGCGCGGTGCTGGCCGGGCGCTCGGCGGCGGCGATCTTTCCCACCGGTTCCGGCAAGTCCCTGTGCTACCAGCTGCCGGCCCTGCTGCTGCCGCACCTGACCCTGGTGGTGTCGCCGCTGCTGGCCTTGATGCAGGACCAGCTGGCCTTTCTCCAGCACCATGGCATCGCCGCGGCGAGCATCGATTCGGCCCAGGGTCGCGATGAGGCCAACCAGGTGATGGCCCGCGCCCGCACCGGGGAACTGAAGATCCTGATGATCTCGGTGGAACGCCTGAAGAACGAACGCTTTCGCAACTTCCTGCAGCAGGTGCCCATCTCCTTGCTGGTGGTGGACGAGGCCCACTGCATTTCCGAGTGGGGGCACAACTTCCGGCCCGACTACCTGAAGCTGCCGGACTACCAGCGCCAGTTCAATATCCCCCAGGCCCTGCTGTTGACCGCCACGGCCACCCCCCAGGTGATCGCCGACATGCAGGCGCGCTTCGCCATCGCCGCCACCGATGTGGTGACCACCGGTTTCTATCGATCCAACCTCAACCTGCTGGTGGAGCCGGTCGCCGGGATCGACAAGCGCCGGCGCCTGGTGCAGTGGCTGGGCGAGCGCAATGGGCAGCCGAGCATCGTCTACGTGACCTTGCAGAAGACCGCCGAGCAGGTCGCCGAGTACCTGGGCCAGCAGGGCATTGCCGCCCAGGCCTACCACGCCGGTTTGCCCCATGAGCAGCGTGAGGCGATCCAGCGCCGCTTCATGCAGGGACACAGCCAGTGCATCGTCGCCACCATCGCCTTCGGCATGGGCATCGACAAGAGCGATATTCGCAACGTCGTGCATTTCGACCTGCCCAAGTCCATCGAGAACTACAGCCAGGAAATCGGCCGCGCCGGGCGCGATGGGCAACCCTCGGACTGCCTGGTGCTGGCCAACCGCGACAGTCTCAACGTGCTGGAGAACTTCGTTTATGGCGATACCCCGGAGCTGAGCGGGATCTGTTGCGTTCTCGATGAGTTGCTGGCCGCAGCGCCCACCGGGCAGTGGGAGCTGTTGCTGGGCCCCTTGGCGGACCAGAGCAACATTCGCCAGTTGCCGCTCAAGACCCTGCTGGTGCAACTGGAACTGCGCGGCCTGATCGCTCCGCGCTATGCCTATTTCGCCGAGTACCGCTTCAAGTTGCTGCTGGAGCCGGCTGATCTACTGGGGCGTTTCGAAGGTGAACGGCGGGACTTCGTCGAGGCCATCCTGCACACCTCCAGCCGCGCTCGGACCTGGGCCACGGTGGATTTCGACGCGCTCTACGACCACTGCCAGGCACCGCGCCAACGGGTGGTCAAGGCCCTGGACTACTTCCAGGAAAAAGGCTGGGTGGAGTTGGAAAGCAAGCAGATGACCGAGGTCTACAGCCTGCTGCAGGGCGACTTCGATGCGCCGGCGCTAAGTGCCGAGCTGCACGCCTACTTCACCCGCCATGAGGCTGGCGAGATCGCGCGGATCCACGCCATGCTCGACCTGTTCGCCAGCGAGCAGTGCCTGGGGCATCGGTTGGCGGAGTATTTCGGTGACCGGCAGGCACCTCGGCAGTGTGGGCATTGTTCGGTGTGCCGGGGCCAGGTGGCGCGCTTGCCCGAGCCACCCGCGCTGCCTGCGCTTGTGGATAAGAACTTCGCCGGCTTGTGTGGCGACTTTATCCACAGGCACCAGCAGCACACCGGGGTTCTTCCCGGGGCCGAGCGCCTGACGCGTTTTCTCTGTGGCATCAGCGTGCCGTTGTTCACCAAGCTCAAGGTCCGTGGTATCCCGGGGTTCGCCGCGCTGGAGGACTACCCCTACGCCGAGGTACGGCAATGGTGCGAGAGCCATGTGCCGGCCTGAAGCCGGGTCCCTTGCTCCTTATGGTGATCCATCTGCTGAATGTTGGGCATCACAGGAATAAATTTCAAAAATGATGCTCGCCTGACTATGGTGGTGCCTGACCCAGGATCACCTGCAGGAAGGAGAGCCGCCATGAGCCAGACAGCATTCGATATTCAGCGCGCCGCGGTGATTGGCGCCGGCACCATGGGCCGTGGCATCGCCATGTGCCTGGCCAATGCCGGCCTGCCGGTACTGTGGCTGGACAAGGACCCGCAGATGCTCCAGCAGGCGCTGGCGGCGGTGGCCGAGACTTATGCCCACAACGTGCGCCAGGGCCGTATCGAGCAGGCCGAAGCCGACGCGCGGCTGGCACGGATCGGCATTGCCGAAGGTTATCCACAGCTGGCGGAGGTGGACCTGGTGATCGAGGCGGTGTACGAGAACCTCGAGCTCAAGCAGCAGATCTTTCGCCAGCTGGACGCCGCCCTCAAGCCATCGGCGATCCTGGCCAGCAACACTTCGGCTCTGGATATCGATGCCATTGCCGCTGTCACCCAACGGGCGCCCCAGGTGTTGGGAATGCACTTCTTCAGCCCGGCGCACATCATGAAGCTGCTGGAGGTGGTGCGCGCGGCCAGGACGGCGCCGACGGTGCTGGATGCGGCCCTGGCCCTGGGCCAGCGCATGGGCAAGGTCAGCGTGGTGGCTGGCAACTGCTTCGGATTCATCGGCAACCGCATGCTCAACACCTATGTCCTCGAGGCCCGCAAGATGCTCCTGGAAGGGGCCTTTCCCTATCAGGTGGACGGCGCCTTGCAGGAGTTCGGTTTTGCCATGGGGCCGTTTCGCATGTACGACGTGGTGGGCATCGACCTGGGTTGGCGTGCCCGGCAACTGGCCGGTGCCGGGCAGGACGCGCCGCAGGTCCAGGTCGACAATCGCCTGTGCGAACTGGGCCGTTTCGGTCAGAAAAGCGGCGATGGCTATTACCATTACGAGCCCGGTAGCCGCCAGGCCGAACACGATCCGCAAGTGGATGCGCTGGTGCTGCAGGTCAGCGAGGGCCTGGGTTACCAGCGGCGGGACATCGGCCCCGAGGAGATCCTGGAGCGCTGCCTGCTGGCGCTGGTCAACGAGGGGGCGAAGATCCTCCAGGAAGGCATTGCCGGCTCGGCCCATGACATCGACCTGGTCTATCTCAACGGTTATGGCTTTCCCAAGGAGCGGGGCGGGCCGATGAGCTGGGCCGATAACCTGGGCCTGGAGCAGGTCCGGCGCCAGTTGCTGCGCCTGGAAGCCGAGCATGGTGCCCATTGGCGGCCGGCGCAGTTGATTGAGGATCTGGCCAGTGCAGGAAAAGGGTTTGCCCAGGTTTAGGCGCCTGGGGTGAAATGCCCGGCGACCAATCGCTCAACCCATGGGAGACCGTCCTGATGTCCGAGCTTGTGCCACAACGCAGCGACTACCGCCATTTCCAGCCGATCACCACCCGCTGGCACGACAATGATGTCTACGGCCACGTGAACAACGTCACCTACTACAGCTTCTTCGACACGGCGGTGAATACCTACCTGATCGAGCAGGGTGGCCTGGATATCCACGATGGCGAGGTGGTGGGGTTCGTGGTCAGCTCGGCTTGCGATTACTTCGCGTCCGTGGCCTATCCCGAACGTATCGAGGTCGGCCTGCGGGTCGGCAAGCTGGGCAACAGCTCGGTGCAATACGAGCTGGCGGTATTCAAGCTGGGGGAGGGGGAGCCGTGCGCGGCGGGGCGTTTCGTCCATGTGTTCGTGGATCGGGCGTCGAACCTTCCGGTGCCGATTCCAGCGGTCCTGCGCGCAGCCCTGGAACAGCTGCTGGTGGCCTGAGTCTCGAAACCTGATTGCACTGCAGGACCCGTAGCCGCTGCTGCAGGCTGCGATCGGCGCCGCAGCCTCTGGTCTGGCGAGGCCCTCGGCCTCGCGCCCAGTGAGCGGTAGCGGCTACGGGGTGCCGGGTCGATCAGTCATCGTAGTGACGATGCTTGCGATGGCCATAGGCATGGCCACGACCACGGTGGCCGTCGCGGTAGTAGCGGCGGTCGCGATCGCGGCGGTATTCGCGATCTTCCCGGGCGCTTTCGTTACCCATGTAGTTACCCAGTGCGCCGCCGGCACCACCGCCGGCCGCTGCACCGATCAGGCTGCCGGTGTTGCCGCCCATGCTGCGGCCCACGACGTTGCCGCCTGCCGCGCCCAAGGCGCCACCGATGGCTGCCTGGCCACGGCTGCGCTTATCGGCGCCGACCGCGCTGCCGCCCGCGCCGCCGATGGCCGCGCCAATGGCCGAACCGGTATTGCCGCCCAGCTGCTGGCCGACCACCGAGCCTAGAACCCCGCCCAATGCGCCGCCCACACCTGCTTCAGTGGTGCCACCGGCAGAGGCGACGCCGCTGACCAGGCCAAGGGACAACAAGAGAATCGAGGAGAACTTCATACATGAGCCTCAAAGGGATGACGGCGCGATCCTGAGGCTGTACCGCGAGGCTTACAAACGAAATCCGACGAATAGCACGAGTTGTACACAATCTCGCAACTTATTGTTTTTAATGGGGAACTTAAGTGATTTTCGCAGGTCTACGGTTACTTGACGAAGGCCGCTCCCTGCATGCAGGGGCGGCCTTTTTCGTGCCTGGGACAACGCTGTTGCAAACGCGGTGGATCAGGCCGAGCGGGCCATGATCAGGCCATTGTCGCTGGCAGCTTCCAGGCGGATGGCGATGAACTTGGAGGTCGGGGTGTGGCTGCCGTCGCCGGTGCTTTCCAGCGGTACCAGCGGATTCACCTCCGGGTAGTAGGCCGCGGCCTGGCCGGCCGGGATATCGAAGGCCAGCAGGGTGAAACCCTTGACCCGCCGTTCGCGGCCATCGTTCCACAACGACACGATGTCGGCTTTCTGTCCCGGCTTGAAGCCCAGGCGGATGATGTCCGCCTCGTTGGCGAACAGCACGTCGCGCTGGCCCTTGACCCCACGATAGCGGTCATCGAGGCCGTAGATGGTGGTGTTGTACTGGTCGTGGGAGCGCATCGACTGCAGGATCAGGTCCGGCAACTGGCCACTGGCCCGGGTGCGTTCGTCGATCAGGTCCCTGGGCAGCAGGTTGGCGCGGAAGTTGGCGCGCCCCGAGGAGGTGTTCCATTGGCGGGCGCCGGCGGCGTTGCCCAGGTAGAAGCCGCCTGGGTGCTTGAGCCGCTCGTTGAATTCCTTGAAGCCCGGGATGGTGTCGGCGATCAGGTCGCGGATGCGCCCGTAGTCTGCTGCCAGCCAACTCCAGTCCACCGGGCGGTTGCCCAGGGTGGCCGAGGCGATGCCGGCGAGGATCCAGGGTTCGGAACGCATGTGCACCGACAGCGGCTGCAATTGGCCGTTGGAGGCGTGGACCATGCTGAAGGAGTCTTCCACGGTCACCGCTTGCGGACCGCCGGCCTGCAGGTCGATGTCGGTGCGGCCCAGGCACGGCAGGATCAGTGCATCCTTGCCGTGGGCCAGATGGCTGCGATTGAGCTTGGTGCTGATCTGCACGGTGAGGTCGCAGTTGCGCAGGGCCTGGAACGTCCGCTCGCTATCCGGAGTGGCCTGGGCGAAGTTGCCCCCAAGGCCGATGAATACCTTGGAACGGCCTTCGAGCATGGCGTGAATCGCCTCGACCACGTTATGGCCGTTGTCCCTGGGCACCTTGAACTGGAAACGCCGCTCCAGCGAATCGAGGAAGGCCACCGGCGGCCGCTCGTTGATGCCCATGGTGCGGTCGCCCTGGACGTTACTGTGGCCGCGGACCGGACACAGGCCGGCGCCGGGCCTGCCGACGTTGCCGCGCAGCAGCATCAGGTTGGCGATTTCCTGGATGGTCGCCACCGAATGGCGATGCTGGGTAATGCCCATGGCCCAGCACATGATGACGTTCTTGCCCTTGGCGTACATGCGCGCCGCCTGCTCGATCTCCACCAGGGTCAGGCCCGACTGCTCGACGATCTGCTCCCACGGGGTGTCGTCGATGGTGCCCAGGTATTCCAGCACCTGGGCGGTGTGGGTGTTGAGGAAGTCGTGGTCGAACACGGCCGCGGTCCCGGCCTTTTGCGCATCGCGTTCCCATTGCAGGAGGAACTTGGCCATGCCGCGCAGCAACGCCATGTCGCCACCCAGGGCCGGGCGCAAGTACGCGGTGTTGGTCGGACGGTTGCCGTTGGTGAGCATCTCCAGGGGGTTCTGCGGGTGCTGGAAGCGTTCCAGGCCGCGCTCTTTCAGCGGGTTCACGCACACTACCTGGGCGCCGCGCTTCACCGCCTCGCGCAGGGGCTCGAGCATCCGCGGATGGTTGGTGCCGGGGTTCTGGCCCCAGACGAAGATCGCGTCCGAGTGCTCGAAGTCGTCGAAGGTCACCGTGCCCTTGCCCACCCCGACGCTCTGCGCCAGGGCCACGCCACTGGCTTCGTGGCACATGTTCGAACAGTCGGGGAAGTTGTTGGTGCCGTAGGCCCGCACGAACAGCTGGTAGAGATAGGCCGCCTCGTTGCTGGCCCGGCCCGAGGTGTAGAACTCGGCCATGTCCGGGCTCGGCAGGTTCAGCAGGTGGCGGGCGATCAGGCTGAAGGCGTCTTCCCAACTGATGGGACGATAGCGGTCGGTCTCGGCGTCGTAGCTCATCGGCTCGGTCAACCGGCCCTGGTATTCGAGCCAGTAGTCGCTCTGTTCCAACAGGGAGCTAACGCTGTGCTTGGCGAAGAAGGCGCCGTCCACCCGGCGTTTGGTGGCTTCCCAGTTCACTGCCTTGGCGCCGTTTTCGCAGAACTTGACCATGCCGCTTTCCGGCGAGTCGCCCCAGGCGCAGCCCGGGCAGTCGAAACCACCGTTCTGGTTGGTCTTGAGCATCATGCGGATGTTCTTCAGGGCGTTGTCGCTGGTCAGCCAGGCCTGGGCCACGCTGATCAGGGCGCCCCAACCGCCGGCCGGTCCCTTGTAGGGCTTGTAGCGGGCCACGGGTTTCTGGTCGGCTTGGTTATGTGTACTCACGGGCGACTCTCCATCGCGGGGCTGTCGGGACGCAGTGCGCTGCGATGCGGCAGGTGGACAAGATAGTGACGGTGATGACGCGGCCCTTGCCGGGTGTGGCGCAAGCTCGAGAAGCGAGCGCGGGGGGGCGGGCCTCGCAGGAGCTGGCGCTGCGCAGGGCGGGCGTTTGGCGTTCATCGGGGGATCAGCGGCGTACTGGGGGGCAAGCCTAAGCGCGGCATTGTGTCGCGTCTAATTGCTAGTACTGATCCTTTGATAGATGGCGTCGATCAAAGACCGCCGAGGAGCTTGCGGTAGAGGGCGAAGCAGGCCTCGGCCAGGGCCGAGCGTGGCGCGCTGCGGCGCATGATCAAGCCCAGGCGGGCCAGGGTCTGGGCATCCTCTATCGGCTGCAGGCGCAGGTGTTCGGTCATGGCTTCCAGGCCGCTGTCCAGGGGCATCACCGCACAGCACAGGCCGCCGTGGACCATCTGCACCAGCTGATGGACGGCATCGGTCTGCAGGACGGGGCGTGGGTGCAGCCCGCGGATATGGAAGTTGTGATCGATGGACTGGCGAAAATGCATGCCGCTGGTCAGCAGGCCCAGGGGCAATTCGGTCAGCGCCTCCCAGCTCAGCGGTTGCTCGCCGAAGCTGAAGTGCCGTTGGTCGTACAGCAGTCCCATATGCGTCTGGGCCAGGGTCAGGGAGTCGAAGTGCTCGCCGTCCAGGCGTTCCAGGTAGGAAACCCCGAGGTCCAGGCGATTGCTCGCCAACTGCTCGAGAATCTGTTCCGAGCTCAGGGACGAGAGTTCGAAGCGCAAGTGCGGGTGCTCGGCGTGCAGGCGCTGCATCAGTGGCTGTGGGTCGAAGCTCGACAACGGGACAACTCCCAGGCGCAGGGTGCCCACCAGGTTGCCGCGGCAGGCAGCGGCTTCGGCCAGCAGCCCGTCATAGGCGGTGAGCACGGTGCGGGCCCAGGCCAGGACGCGCTCGCCGGGTGCGGTGAAACCTTCGAAACGCTGGCCACGATTGACCAGCGGCAGTTCGAGTTCTTCCTCGAGGTTGCGCAGGCGCATCGACAGGGTCGGCTGGGTGATATGGCAGCGCGCGGCGGCCTGGCCGAAGTGGCGGGTTTCGTCCAGGGCGATGAGGAATTTCAGCTGCTTGATGTCCATCTTCGCTCCGGTGCGACAAAAGGCCGGGATTCTACCGTGCCGGCGCGGCCTTGGTCAGTGGTCGGCCGGGAACCACGATCGGCCGGGCTGGTCTAGTCTTTCGCATCTGGATCTATCAACCAAGGAGTGTGCGACATGAGCATTTTCAGCTTTGTGAAGGAAGCGGGCGAGAAACTGATCGACCTGCTGACCCCCGGTAACGCCAACGCCAGTGAGCAGCTCAAGGAGCACATCGCCAAGGTCGGCCTGGGCAACCCCAACGTCCAGGCGACGGTGGAAGGCGACAAGGTCATCGTCAAGGGCGAAGTGGCGAGCCAGGAAGAGAAGGAAAAGATCCTCCTGGCCCTGGGCAACATCGCCGGCGTCGGCAGCGTCGAGGACCAGATCATCGTCAGCGGCCCGGTCGCCGCTACGGCGGTCTTCGTCACCGTGAAGAAGGGCGATACCCTGAGCGCCATCGCCAAGGCGCAATACGGCGATGCCAACAAGTACAACAAGATCTTCGAGGCCAACAAGCCCCTGTTGTCCCATCCGGACAAGATCTATCCGGGCCAGGTCCTGCGCATTCCCGAGTGAGCCGATAGCCCGGGTTGCCAACAGGCCCGCACGGATGCGGGCCTGTTACTCGGCCAACCCGTCGAGCAATTCCCGATAATCCCCTACCGCAGCGAATTCCGCCGTGTCCTTCGGCCCCTTGCGGCTGTCCGGCTGGCTGACCGCGAGCAATTGCGCGACCCCGAAGTCCCGGGCGCTGCGCAGGATCGGCAAGGTGTCGTCGATGAACAGGCTGCGGGTCGGATCGAAGCGGATATCGGCCTGCAGGGCTTCCCAGAACTGCGGGTCCTCCTTGGGAAAGCCGTAGTCGTGGGAACTGATCAGGCGTTCGAAGTAGGGCGCCAGCTCGATCCGCTCCAGCTTCAACGACAGGGAGTCGCGGTGGGCGTTGGTGATCAGGATCACCCGCTTGCCGGCGCGTCCCAGTGCTGCGAGGAAGGTGTCGGCGTCCGGACGCAGGGCGATCAGGTGGGCGGTCTCCAGCTTCAGCTCGCGCACAGGCAGCTTCAGCTCGGTGCTCCAGAAGTCCAGGCAATACCACTGCAACCGACCGGCGTTACGCTCGAACAGCGGGCGCAGTTCCAGCTCCGCCATGGCCCGGCTCACCCCGTGCAGCTCGGCATAGCGCTGGGGCAGGTGCTCCAGCCAGAAATGGTTGTCGTAGTGCAGGTCCAGCAAGGTGCCGTCCATGTCCAGCAGGACGGTATCGATATCGCGCCAGGGCATCAGGGCCATTGACTACTTCTCCAATGGAAAACGGTCGACCGGCAGGGCCGACGAAGCGGGAGGGGCCGAGGCCGTGCACCCGGCGTAAAAAAACGCCCCCGGCAGGGGCGATCAGATGCAGTAGACAATAGGCCTCGCAGCGCCTGTGCGCTGCCGCAATCTGCAACCCAGTCACTTTCAAACAGGCTGTATAGTAACCCGCTATCGCCAAGGAGCCCGCCATGCGTCAGAAACCCACCGTACTTGCCCGAGAGATCGTCGCTTCCAGTCGCCTGTTCTGTGTCGAACAGTTGCAGCTGCGGTTCGCCAATGGTGCCGAACGTACCTACGAGCGGCTGGTGGGGCGGGGCGCGGGTTATGGCGCGGTGATGGTCGTGGCCATGCTCGATGCCGAGCACGCGGTGCTGGTGGAGGAATACTGCGGCGGCACCGATGCCTACGAGCTGTCCCTGCCCAAGGGCCTGATCGAGCCTGGCGAGGACGTGCTGGCGGCGGCCGAGCGTGAGCTCAAGGAAGAAGCCGGCTTCGGGGCGCGCCAGCTGGAGCACCTGACCGAGCTGTCGTTGTCCCCGGGCTACATGAGCCAGAAGATCCAGGTGGTGCTGGCCACCGACCTGTACGAAGAACGCCTGGAGGGCGATGAACCCGAGCCGATGCGGGTCGACAAGGTCAACCTGCGAGAGTTGTCTGGCCTGGCGCAGAATCCCCAGTTCAGCGAAGGCCGGGCCCTGGCCGCGTTGTACCTGGCCCGCGACCTGCTGAGCCAGCGCGGGGTCTTTCAAGCATGAGTGAGATAGCGATGACGCTTCCCCATCCTTTCCTGGCTCCGGTAATGGAGTTGGCGCTGCGTGCCGGCGACGCCATCCTGCCGTTCTGGCGCGCCGATGTGGCGGTCGAGCACAAGGCCGACGAATCCCCGGTGACGGCGGCCGACCTGGCCGCGCACCACCTGATCGTGGCCGGCCTCAAGACCTTGGCCCCGGACATCCCGGTGCTGTCCGAGGAAGACGCCGACATTCCCCAGGCGACCCGGGCCAGCTGGCAGCGCTGGTGGCTGGTGGACCCGCTGGACGGCACCAAGGAGTTCATTGCCGGTAGCGAGGAGTTCACCGTCAACATCGCCCTGATCGAGCAGGGGCGCGTGGTGTTCGGCGTGGTGGCGATGCCCACCAATGGCCGTTGCTACCTGGGTGGCGCCGGCCTGGGTGCCTGGCGTGCCGAGCGTGGCCAGGCGCTGCAGGCGATCGCCGTGCGGGAGCAGCCGGTGGGCCAGGCCTTCACCGTGGTGGCCAGCCGGCGCCATTCGAGCCCGGCGCAAGAACGCCTGCTCGGTGGCTTGAGCGCTACCCTGGGTGAGCTGCAACTGGCCAACATCGGCAGCTCGTTGAAGTTCTGCCTGCTGGCCGAAGGGACGGCGGATTGTTATCCACGGCTGGCGCCCACGTCGCAATGGGACACGGCGGCGGCCCAGGGCGTGCTTGAAGGCGCCGGGGGCGAGGTGCTGGATCTTGCCGGCGCGCCGTTCTGCTATCCGCCTCGGGAGTCGCTGCTCAACGACTTCTTCGTGGCGTTGCCCGCCAAGGCCCCTTGGCGGTCCAGGCTGCTGGAACTCTGTGGCGCCCAGGACGGGCAGCGCTGATACCACAGGCGAGCCGAGCCCCCGGGTAAAGTCCCGGAGCAGGCCGATTTCAGCGGTGCAGCACGTACTGGCCGGCGAACAGCACCGCGGCTTCTTCGCTGCCGGCATTCACCACCTTGGTGTGCAGGGTCAGGCGTGCCCGACCGTAGCGCTGGTACATCGACAGGAATCTCTTCCAGACCTTGTCCTCGGGGGCCGCGCAGATCGCCTGGGCGTCACCGGTGACCGGCAGCGGGTAGCTGATCTGCCCTTCCTGGATGACGATGTGCCCGTCCTCGATTCCCTCCTCCCGCAGCCGCAGGTGCAGCCAGCCCCAGCCAGCCAGTACCGCGCCGCAATAGAGGCTGCCACCGAACATGGTGCTCTTGTGGTTCACGTTGGCTTCCAGGGGCAATTGCAGGCGTAGTTGCTGCGCCTGCCAGTCGAGCACCTTCAGGCCCATTTCCCGAGTCAGGGGAATGTCATGGTGGAGGATGGATTCCAGGTATCGACTGTCGCGGTTCATGCATGGGCCTCGGGGGTCGGGAGTTGGCTGGGAGTGGTTCATTCCGATTCGTCGCCGGGTTGTCCGGCGCCGCTGTCTGCGAAGTTCAGGCCATGCTTGCGCAGCTTGTCGTGCAGGGTCTTGCGCGGGATGCCCAAGGCCTCGGCGAGACTGCGCAGCGAGCTGTGGGGCTGGGCCATTTCGGCGGCGATCAGCGATTTCTCGAAATGCTCGACCTGTTCGCTCAGGCCGCCGCTGATCAGCGGTGCGGTCGCGGCTGGGGCCTGTCCCGGATCGCCGTTGTCCAGGGCCAACTCCAGGCCCAGGGCGAAGCGCTCGGCGACGTTCTGCAACTCGCGCACGTTGCCCGGCCAGGTGTGGCGCAGCAGCAGGGCACGGTGCCCCGGTTGCAGCTCCTGGACCGGCAGGCCGTGGCGGCTGCTGGCTTCATCGGCAAAGTGCTGGAACAGCATCAGCACATCCTCGCCGCGCTCGCGCAGTGGCGGAATCCGCAGTGGCGCCACGTTCAGGCGGTAGTAGAGGTCGGCGCGGAAACGCCCCTGGTCCGCTGCCTGGCGCAGGTCTTCCTTGGTCGCGGCGATGATGCGGATATCCAGCGGGATCAGTTGGTTGCCGCCCAGGCGCTCCACCACTCGCTCCTGGAGCAGGCGCAGCAGCTTGACCTGGACATCCAGGCTCATGCTTTCGATTTCATCGAGGAACAGCGTGCCGCCATTGGCGAACTCGAACTTGCCGATGCGCCGCTTCTGCGCGCCGGTGAAGGCTCCAGGTTCGTGGCCGAACAGCTCGCTCTCCACCACCGACTCCGCCAGGGCCCCGGCGTTGATCGCGACGAACGGTCCGTTACGTCTTCCTGACAGATCGTGCAGGGCCCGGGCCACCACCTCCTTGCCGGCCCCGGTTTCGCCGAGGATCAGCACATCGGCGCGGGTCGCCGCCAGGGCGCCGATCTGCTGGCGCAGGCGCAGGATGGAAGCCGACTGTCCCACCAGCCTGGCGCTCAGTTCCTGGCGATCGCTCAGGGCCAGGCGCAGGCTGCGGTTGTCCAGCACCAGGCGGCGCCAGGCCAGGGCGCGGCGCACGCTGTCCAGCAGGGCATCGCTGGCGAAGGGTTTTTCCAGGAAGTCGTAGGCCCCGGCGCGCATCGCCTGTACCGCCAGGGGCACGTCGCCATGCCCGGTGATCAGCAGCACTGGCAGTTCCGGGTCCTGGGCATGCAACTGGCTCAGCAGTTCCATGCCGTCGATGCCGGGCATGCGGATGTCACTGACCACCACCCCCGGCCAATCCCGCTCCAGGCGCTCGGCCAGGCCCTGGGCCTCGCCCAGGGACAAGACCTTGAGCCCGGCCAGGTCCAGGGTCTGGCTCAAGGCCTGGCGCAGGTGCGGGTCGTCGTCGATCAACACCACTTGCAACTGGGGGTCGAGGCTGTCGGGACGGGTCATCGGTGGCTTTCCAGATCGTGTCGTGGCCGGCCATGCCAGGCCGGTCCATGGATTATCGGCTTGCGGGCTGCGTCGTGTCTCATACTCCGCGATCCTCGGACGGCTGCGGGCTGACGCCCGGAGCCCCGGCACGCAGGCGCAGGGTGATCAGCGCACCGCCTTCGCGGTGGTTGGCGAACGACAGCTCGCCGCCGAAGGCCCGCATCAGGGTGTCGCAGATCGCCAGTCCGAGCCCCAGGCCCTGGGTGCGCGTCTTGGTGGTGTAGAACGGTTCGCCAGCACGGCCCAGGGCTTCCATGCAGAAGCCCGGGCCGTTATCGCGAATGCACAGGTTGACGCCCGTGGCGGTGGATTCGGCACTCAGCCACAGTTTGCGCGGTGGGCCTTTTTCAGTGAGGGCATCCAGGGCGTTGGCCAGCAGGTTGCCCAGCACCTGGCGCAGGCGGGTTTCCCCGGCTTGGACCCAAAGGGTAGCGGCCGGCAGGTCGCGGATCAGCTCCACATCCATGGCCCGGCGCCGCTTGGCCAACAGGGCCAGGGCATCGTCCAGGGCCGGCTGCAGGGCGACGCTCTCCGGTGCGTGGTGATCGCGCCGGGCAAAGGCCCGCAGGTGGGTGATGATCGAGGCCATGCGTCCGGTCAGTTCGCTGATCAGCTTGAGGTTGCCCCGGGCGTCGTCGGTGCGTTGATGGTCCAGCAGCACTTCGGCGTTCTCCGCGTAGCTGCGGATCGCTGCCAGGGGCTGGTTGAGTTCGTGGCTGATACTGGCGGACATGGTGCCCAGTGCCGAGAGCTTGCCGGCCTGGACCAGATCGTCCTGGGCGCGCACCAGATCCTGCTGGGCGTTCTCACGCTCCAGCACTTCCTGTTTCAGGCGTCGGTTGAGGTTTTCCAGGTCGCTGGTGCGTTCGGCCACGCGCATCTCCAGCTCGCGCCGCGCCTTGCCTTCGAAGGCGATCCGTTCCAGGTAGTGCCGGCGCCGCTGCATCATCAGCCCGAGCAGCAGCATCAGCACCAGCAGCGCGGCGGCGCCCACCGCCACCACGGTTCGTACTGGACGGTCGATGAGCGTGCGCGGGGCGAGGATGCTGACGCTCCAGCCGGTCTCCTCGATCTGCTGGGTCTGGGTCAGCCAGGCATCGGGAGTGAGGTTCAGTGGGCGCGGGTCGCGGGTCGGGTAGGGCTGGATGGCGATGATCGCCTGGTGTTCCTGCTCGCTCAGGGCCCGGGTCGCGCGAAAGCGCCATTCCTGGCGCGAGGTCAGGATCACCACGCCATTGTGGTCGGTCACCAGCAACTGCTCCGGGGTCTTGCCCCAGAGTCTCTCGGTGTGGTCCAGGTCCACCTTGACCACCAGCACGCCGAGCATGCGCTCGCCGTCGCGCACCGCGGCGGCGAAGAAATAGCCACGTTTGGCCGAGGTGGTGCCCAGGCCGAAGAAGCGCCCCAGGCGCCCGGCCATGGCTTCGCTGAAATAGGGGCGGAAGGCGAAGTTGCGCCCGACGAAGCTGTCGTGCTTGTCCCAGTTGGAGGCCGCCAGGGTATTGCCGCTGGTGTCCATCAGGTACATGACCTCGGCACCGGTCTGGGCACTGATGTTCTTCAGCAGGCGGTTGGCGTTGCCTTGGGTCACGCCATCGTCCGGGGCGCCCAGTACCGCCCGTAGTGCGGGCAGGTCGCCGAGGATCTGCGGCAGCACCTCGTAGCGGTGCAGGGTGCCCAGCAGGTTGGCCACGTACAGGTCCAGGGTCTGGCGATTCTGCCCGGCCAGCTCATTGCGGTAGTAGCGTTCCGCCAGGTGCTGCAGTGGCCACAGCAGTGGAGCCAGGCACAGCGCCAGCAGGGCCAGGCTGCGCCAGCGGGGACGACGGGGAAGGGGTGGGGTCATGGAAACGGCGCCTGTGGTTACAGGCGCATTATGCCTAGCCCTGCTCGGCAAGACACTCGCGCAATGCGGTGTGCCAGTCCGGCTGGATCACGCCCCACTCCCGCTCCAGGCGGCTGCAGTCCAGGCGCGAGTTCAGCGGTCGTGGCGCCGGGGTCGGGTAGGCGCTGGAAGGAATGGCCTCCAGTACCGCGCAAGGCTTGTCCATGGCCAACAGCTGCTCGCCGATGGCCTGGGCAAAGCCGAACCAGGACGTCTCGCCATGGGCGGTCAGGTGGTAGGTGCCCCAGGCTCCGGGGTTTCCTGCCTGCCAGCGTTCGATCAGGGCCCGGGTGCTATTGGCGATGGTGCCGGCCCAGGTCGGGGCGCCGACCTGGTCGGCTACCACGCGCAGTTCCGGGCGTTCCTGCAACAGGCGCTGCATGGTCAGGAGGAAGTTCTTGCCATGGCTGGAATAGACCCAGCTGGTGCGCAGGATCAGGTGCTGGCCCTGCACCAGGTTGATGGCCCGTTCGCCGGCCAGCTTGCTCTGGCCATAGACGCTCAGCGGATGGGGCTCGTCTTCCTCGACGTAGGGGCTGTCCTTGCTGCCGTCGAATACATAGTCGGTGGAGTAGTGGATCAAGGGGATGCCCAGCTCGAAGGCCTCCTGGGCGAAGATCCCGGGCGCGGTGGCGTTGATCGCGTAGGCCAGTTCCGCCTCGCTTTCGGCCTGGTCGACCGCAGTGTGGGCGGCGGCGTTGATGATCAGGTCGGGGCGCAGTGTGCGCACCTGCTGGCGGATCTGCTCCGGATGGCTCAGGTCCAGCTGGTCGCGGCCCAGGACCAGCAGTTCGCCCAGGTCGCCCAGGCGCTTTTGCAGTTCGCGGGAAACCTGGCCGTGCTGGCCGCTGATGAGGATCTTCAGTGGAGTGTTCATGGGAACAGGTCGGCCTCAGTCAACAGGCTCGCTGCCTGGTCCTTGGCGGAGAGTTGCGGGGGCTCGCTGAGCTCCCAGTCGATGGCCAGCGTCGGATCGTCCCAGCGGATACTGCGCTCTGCCGATGGCGTGTAGTAGTCGGTGGTCTTGTAGAGGAACTCGGCGTAATCGCTTAGCACCACAAAACCATGGGCGAAGCCCTCGGGTACCCACATCTGGCGATGATTGGCCGCCGATAGGCGTACTGCCACCCACTGGCCGAAGTGTGGTGAGCTGCGACGGATATCGACGGCGACGTCGAGCACTTCGCCCTGGGTCACGCGCACCAGCTTGCCCTGGGTGTTCTGCAACTGGTAATGCAGGCCGCGCAGCACGCCCTTCTGCGAGCGCGAGTGGTTGTCCTGGACGAACTGCACGTCGACCCCGGTCGCTTCGGCGAAGACCTTGGCATTGAAGCTTTCGTAGAAGAAACCACGTTCGTCGCCGAACACCTTGGGCTCGATGATCAGCACGCCGGGCAGTTCGGTGGCAATGACCTTCATTGGTTTTCTCCAGCCAGGGTGAACAGGTACTGGCCGTAGCCGGTCTTGCCGAAATAGGCTGCGCGCTCGAGCAGATGCTCGCGGCTGATCCAGCGGTTTTCGTAGGCGATCTCTTCCAGGCAGGCGACCTTCAGGCCCTGGCGGTGCTCGATGGTCTGCACGTATTGCGAGGCTTCCAGCAAGCTGTCGTGGGTACCGGTATCGAGCCAGGCGAACCCACGGCCGAAGCGCTCCACATGCAGGTCGCCGCGCTTGAGATAGGCGTTGTTGACGTCGGTGATCTCCAGCTCGCCCCGTGGCGAAGGCTTGACCTGCTTGGCGATCTGCACCACGTCGTTGTCATAGAAGTACAGGCCGGTGACGGCATAGCTGGACTTGGGTTTCTTGGGCTTTTCCTCGATGGACAGGGCCCGTCCTTCGTTGTCGAAGTCGATGACCCCGAAACGCTCGGGATCCTTGACCCAATAGCCGAACACCGTGGCGCCGCTGGAGCGCTTGGCAGCCATGCGCAATTGCTCGCCGAAATACTGGCCGTGGAAGATGTTGTCACCCAGGATCAGGCACACCGGGTCATCGCCGATGAACTGCTCGCCGATCAGGAAGGCCTGGGCCAGGCCGTCTGGCGAAGGCTGCTCGGCGTAGCTCAAGCGCACGCCGAACTGGCTGCCATCGCCCAGCAGGTTGCGATACTGGGGCAAGTCCTGGGGGGTAGAGATGATCAGGATGTCCTGGATGCCAGCCAGCATCAGCACCGAGATCGGGTAGTAGATCATCGGCTTGTCATAGATCGGCAGCAATTGCTTGGAAACGCCGAGGGTGATGGGATGCAGGCGGGTGCCGGATCCGCCTGCCAATACGATGCCCTTGATCATGCAATCAGATCCTTGATGTCGGTGGAGCCCAGGCGTTCGCCCTGGTAGCTGCCGTCTTGTACCCGACGGCACCATTCGAGGTTTTCCAGATACCACTGCACGGTCTTGCGCAGCCCGCTGGTAAAGGTCTCCTGGGGTACCCAGCCCAGTTCGCGTTCGATCTTGCCGGCGTCGATGGCATAGCGCAGATCGTGGCCGGGACGGTCCTGGACGAAGGTGATCAGGTCGGCGTAGTGGCCCACGCCCTCGGGTTTGTGTGGGGCCAGTTCTTCCAGCAGGCTGCAGATGCCGCGCACCACGTCGATGTTCTTCTGTTCGTTATGGCCGCCGATGTTGTAGGTCTCGCCCACCACGCCCTCGGTAACCACCTTGAACAGGGCCCGGGCATGATCCTCGACGTACAGCCAGTCCCGTACTTGCAGGCCATTGCCATAGACCGGTAGTGGCTTGCCCGCCAGTGCATTGAGGATCACCAACGGGATCAGCTTCTCGGGGAAGTGGAACGGGCCATAGTTGTTGGAGCAGTTGGTGATCAGGACCGGCAGGCCGTAGGTGCGCTGCCAGGCGCGGACCAGGTGATCGGACGCGGCCTTGCTCGCGGAATAGGGCGAACTGGGGGCATAGGGCGTGGTTTCGGTGAACAGGTCGTCGACGCCATGCAGGTCGCCGTAGACCTCGTCGGTGGAAATATGGTGGAAACGGAAGGCGGCTTTTTCCGCCTCGGGCAACCGGTGCCAGTAAGCGCGGGTCGCTTCCAGCAGGCTGTAGGTGCCGACGATGTTGGTCTGGATGAAGTCCGACGGTCCGTCGATGGAGCGGTCCACATGGGATTCGGCTGCCAGGTGCATGATGGCATGGGGCTGGAAGCGGGCCAGTATGGCACTGACGGTGGCCTGGTCGACGATGTCGGCCTTGACGAATTCATAGCGGCTGTTGCTGGCGATGCTATGCAGCGATTCCAGGTTGCCCGCATAGGTCAGCTTGTCCAGGTTCAGGACTTCATGTTCCGTGTGCTGGATCAGGTGGCGGACCAGGGCCGAGCCGATAAAGCCGGCTCCGCCGGTGACAAGAATGCGCATGTGTAAGGGCCTGTGTCCTTGAAAGATCATTTACTGCGGAAAATGCAGCATAGCTTGTCGGCACGAAGCCCGTGGTGCAATAGGGTGCTGGCCATCGATTACATCCTTGGCGCGCTGAATATCCCGGGGACGCGGCCGGAACCGACGTCCGCTCGACGAACCGGGGGTTGCGCAACGTTCCGGCCAGTGGCGATATAGGCGGCCAATGACAATTTCCAGGGGTCGTCGTATGTTGCTCGCCACTTTGATCCATCGTGCCAGCCTGCCCAGTCCACAGGTCACGGCGCAGCAGGCGCTGGAGTTGCTGCAGGCCCACTATGGGCTGCACGGCACCTTGCAGTCCCTGGGCAGCCAGCAGGACCTCAACTATCGCGTCGACACTGCCCAAGGCCGCTTTGTCCTGAAGATCTGCCGTGGCGACTATGCCGCCCTGGAGTTGCAGGCCCAGCACGAGGGCCTCAGGCATTTGCGCCAGTATCCCGGGCTGCGGGTTCCCCGCGTCATCCCGGCCAGCAACGGTGAAGAACTGCTGACCCTGGAGATTGCCGGGCAAGCCCTGCATGTGCGCCTGCTCGACTATATAGACGGCCGCTCCCTGACCCACTTGCCGCACTTGGGGGTGGAACTGGTGGCCGGCCTGGGCCGGCTCTGCGGGCAGATGGACCTGGCCCTGGCGGATTTCCAGCACCCAGGGCTGGAGCGCACCCTGCAGTGGGACGCCCGGCATGCCCAGGCCCTGATCGAACACCTGTTGCCGGTCATTGAGGATCCCCAGCAGCGTGCCCTGCTCGCCGCTGCCGCCCAGGGTGCCGAGCATCGCCTGCGCCCGCTGGTCGAGCAGTTGCCAGTGCAGGCGATCCACATGGACATCACCGATGACAACGTGGTCTGGCAGCGTGACGCGGCGCGCCACTGGCAGGTGCAGGGAGTGATCGACTTCGGCGACCTGGTCCGTACCTGGCGCATCACCGACCTGTCGGTGACCTGTGCCTCACTGCTGCACCATGCCGAGGGCGATCCGCTGCGCATCCTGCCGGCGATCCAGGCTTATCACCGGGTCAATCCGCTGCAGCGGGCGGAGCTGCTGGCGCTCTGGCCGCTGATCGTGGCCCGGGCCGCGGTGCTGGTGCTCAGTGGCGAGCAGCAGTTGGCTATCGACCCGGACAACCAATACAGCCGCGCCAACTTGAACCATGAGTGGGAGATCTTCCGGGTCGCCGCCTCGGTGCCGTTCGAGCTGATGGAGGCGGCCATTCTCAGCGCCGCCGGCCAGGCACTGCCGGCCATTGCCAGCGAAGGCTTCGCTGCGCTGTTGCCGAGCCTGGTGGGACGCGAGTTCGCCCTGATCGACCTGGGGGTGCTAAGCCCGCATTTCGAGGCGGGCAACTGGGAGCAGCCAGGCATCGACGACCGCTTGCTGGCCGAAGCCGGGGCTGCCCATGGCCTGGCCGCCAGCCGCTACGGTCAGTACCGCTTGTCCCGGACCCAGCCCGACTGCGCGCACGAACCCCAGACCTGCCCGTTGCATGTGCAGTTGCAAGTGCCTGCGGGCACAACGGTGGAGGCGCCGTTCGCCGGCGTCCTGCACGCGGCCGCGGATGGCTTGCTACGCCTGGACGGCCCGGGCTCGAGCCTGCGCCTGTGGGGCGTCGAGGCCTCGGTGCATGCAGGGGCGGCGCTGGTCAAGGGCCAGGTGCTGGGAGCAGTGGCCGCCGACGGCCGGCTCAAGGTCCAGCTCTGCCGCAGTGCCGAACTCGCGCCGCCGCTGTTCTGCAGCCCTTCATGGGCCCCGGCCTGGCAGGCCCTGTGTCCGTCGCCGGCGGCGCTGCTGGGACTGGCCTGCGATGCCGAGCCGGAAATGGACGCCCAGGCCCTGCTGGCCCGGCGCGACGCCAGCTTTGCCCGTACCCAGAAGCATTATTACGTCGATCCGCCACGGATCGAGCGCGGCTGGCGCAACCACCTGATCGACATGCAGGGGCGTTCCTACCTGGACATGCTCAATAACGTCGCGGTGCTCGGTCATGGCCACCCGCGCATGGCCGCCGAGGCGGCGCGCCAGTGGTCGTTGCTCAATACCAACTCGCGCTTTCACTACGCGGCCATCGCCGAGTTTTCCGAGCGCCTGCTGGCCCTGGCCCCGGACTCCATGGACCGGGTGTTCCTGGTCAACAGCGGCACCGAGGCCAACGACCTGGCGATCCGCCTGGCCTGGGCCTACAGCGGCGGCCGCGACATGCTCAGCGTGCTGGAGGCCTACCACGGCTGGTCGGTAGCCGCCGATGCGGTCTCCACCTCCATCGCCGATAACCCCCGGGCCCTGGACAGCCGTCCGGACTGGGTCCATCCGGTGACCGCGCCCAACACCTACCGCGGCCAATTCCGTGGTCCGGACACCACGCAACAGTACCTGCGCAGCGTCGACCAGCAACTGGCCAAGCTCGACGAGACGGGCCGCCAGCTGGCCGGTTTCATCTGCGAGCCGGTATATGGCAACGCCGGCGGCATCTCGTTGCCCCGCGGCTACTTGCACGAGGTCTACCAGCGGGTCCGGGAGCGGGGCGGGGTGTGCATCGCCGACGAGGTCCAGGTGGGTTATGGCCGCATGGGCGAATTCTTCTGGGGCTTCCAGGAGCAAGGCGTGGTGCCGGACATCATCACCATGGCCAAGGGCATGGGTAACGGCCAGCCCCTGGGCGCGGTGATCACCCGGCGCGAGATCGCCGAGGCGCTGGAGGCCGAGGGGTACTTCTTCTCCTCGTCCGGCGGCAGCCCGGTCAGTTGCCGCATCGGCATCGCGGTGCTGGATGTGATGCGCGACGAAGGGCTCTGGGACAACGCGCGGGTAGTAGGCGAGCATTTCCGCCAGCGCCTGGAAGCGCTCAAGGAGCGGCATCCGCTGGTGGGCGCGGTGCATGGCTCGGGGTTCTACCTGGGCCTGGAGTTGATCCGCGATCACCAGACCCTGGAGCCGGCCACCGAGGAAACCGCCCTGCTCTGCGAGCGCCTGCGCGAGCTGGGGATCTTCATGCAGCCCACCGGCGACTATCTCAACATCCTCAAGATCAAGCCGCCGATGGTCACCACCCGGCAGAGCGTCGATTTTTTTGTCGACATGCTGTCCAAGGTGCTCGACGAAGACCTCTAGGATCCTTGCCCATCCTGGTTCTTTCCTGGCCGGCCATCCGCCCGCAGCGTCCTGCCTGCGGGAGAGGAGGCCGGCCAAATGTTTTATCCGCCGATTACGTGGCCTAAAAATCGATTTATATCTGTGTTTTATCAATTATTTATTTATCAGACTGATTTATAGGCTTCTAAAGTCGATTTTTATCGGATATAAAATGGCCGTTATCGGGCCCGCAGTGCTGCGTCCTGCCCATTCCCGTCGTCATCGACTGCGTCCATTCGTCCAGGAGTTGATCCATGAGCCGTACCGTTACCGTCGCCGCTACCCAGATGGCCTGTTCCTGGGACCTTGAGGCCAACCTCGAAACCGCCGAGAAGCTGGTGCGCGAAGCCGCCGCCAAGGGTGCGCAGATCATCCTGGTCCAGGAGCTGTTCGAGACCCCGTACTTCTGCCAGAAACCCAATCCGCACTACCTGCAACTGGCCACTGCGGCCGAGTCCAATGTGGCCATCGCGCATTTCCAGAAGCTTGCCCGGGAGCTGCAGGTGGTGTTGCCCGTCAGCTTCTTCGAGCTGGCCGGCCGGGCGCGTTTCAATAGCATCGCGATCATCGATGCCGATGGCAGCAACCTTGGGATCTATCGCAAAAGCCATATCCCGGACGGCCCCGGTTACCACGAAAAGTACTACTTCAACCCGGGGGATACCGGCTTCAAGGTATGGAACACCCGCTACGCCAAGATCGGCGTGGGCATCTGCTGGGACCAGTGGTTCCCCGAGTGCGCACGCAGCATGGCCTTGCAGGGGGCAGAGATCCTGTTCTACCCCACCGCCATCGGCAGCGAGCCCCACGATTCGAGCATTTCCTCCCGCGACCACTGGCAGCGGGTGCAACAGGGCCATGCCGGTGCCAACCTGATGCCGCTGGTGGCCAGCAACCGCATCGGCAACGAGGAACAGGACGGCTACGACATCACCTTCTACGGTTCGTCCTTCATCGCCAACCAGTTCGGCGAGAAGGTCCAGGAGCTCAACCAGACCGAAGAAGGTATCCTTGTGCACAGTTTCGACCTCGACGAGCTCGAGCACATCCGCAGCGCCTGGGGCAGTTTCCGTGACCGCCGTCCGAACCTCTATGGCGCCCTGAAAACCCTCGACGGTTCCCTGGAGTCCTGAACACTATGAGTACTTTGCACAGCACGCCGCGCGCCGACGGTTTCTACATGCCGGCCGAGTGGGCCCCCCAGACCCAGGCCTGGATGATCTGGCCCGAGCGCCCGGACAACTGGCGCCTGGGCGGCAAGCCGGCCCAGGCGGCCCACGCCGCGGTGGCCAAGGCCATCGCCCGCTTCGAACCTGTGACCGTGGCAGTCTCCGCGGCTCAATATGAAAACGCCCGGGCGCGCCTGGACGTACCCAACATCCGTGTGGTGGA
This sequence comes from Pseudomonas sp. B6(2017), assembly GCF_002112765.1. NCBI lineage: Bacteria > Pseudomonadati > Pseudomonadota > Gammaproteobacteria > Pseudomonadales > Pseudomonadaceae > Pseudomonas > Pseudomonas sp. B6(2017). Next base: position 188,612 of record NZ_NEIQ01000014.1, read on the forward strand.
AATGTCCAGCGACGATGCCTGGGTTCGCGACACCGGCCCGACCTTCGTCATCAACGACGCCGGCGAAGTGCGTGGCGTGCACTGGGGCTTCAATTCCTGGGGTGGCTTCGAGGGCGGCCTGTACGCGCCGTGGAACCGCGACGAGCAGGTAGCCAGCAAGGTGCTGGAGATCGAGCGTTGCCAGGAATACCGCACCGAAGGCTTCGTGCTCGAGGGCGGTTCGATCCACGTCGATGGCGAAGGCACCCTGATCACCACCGAGGAATGCCTGCTCAACCACAACCGCAATCCACACCTGTCCCGCGAGCAGATCGAAGCGGTGTTGCGCGATCACCTGGCGGTGGAGCAGATCGTCTGGCTGCCCGATGGCCTGTACAACGACGAGACCGACGGCCATGTGGATAACTTCTGCTGCTACGTGCGCCCGGGTGAAGTGCTGCTGGCCTGGACCGACGATCCACAGGACCCGAACTATCCGCGTTGCCAGGCGGCCATGAAGGTCCTGGAAAACACCCGTGACGCCAAGGGACGCGCCTTCAAGGTGCACAAGATGCCGATTCCCGGCCCGCTGTTCGCCACCGAAGAAGAGTGCGCCGGGGTCGATGTGGTGGCCGGTAGCCAGGAGCGCAACCCCTCGGTGCGCCTGGCCGGTTCCTACGTGAACTTCCTGATCGTCAACGGCGGGATCATCGCCCCGAGTTTCGATGATCCGATGGACGCGCCAGCCAAGGCGATCCTGCAGCAATTGTTTCCCGAGCACGAAGTGGTGATGGTGCCTGGGCGCGAACTGTTACTGGGCGGCGGGAATATCCACTGCCTTACCCAACAACAGCCCGCCCCGCGCCGGGTTTGAGTGCCGTTGTAACAGAACTTGTTGCCTGTTCGACGGCCTCGACCCCGGGCCTGCCCCGGGGTCTTCCAGCCAGCCCGCGGCCCAGATGGGCCGCGGGCTTTTTCATGGCCGCACATCGGCGCGCCAGGCACATTGGCATAGCTCTTGTATCTGCCTGGTAGTGATTCTGAGACATGTGGAACTCTGATGTTCTGTCATAAACCTTGGATAAGTTAGGCCGCTCAGAAACCGGGAGAGAGCGCTGGAATGAATATAGTCAGCGAGCGGGCATCGCATCCCTTGGCAATGAGCAATGAAGCGCTGCAAGTTCTGGTGCAATGGTTGAAATCCAATGGAACGCGTCAGATCAGGGAACCTGATCCGCGCCGGATCATCATTGAGCGTTACCCCGCTGGTTTGCTCAGCGAGGCGGAACTGCAAGCGTTGTGGGACGTGGTGAAAGGATAGAAAGACAAGGATCGTGAAAAAGCGCTGCCAGGATGGCAGCGCTTTTTTTTCGCCGGTGATCCGGGTGGATCAGAAGCTGTAGGTACCGGTGACCACCAGGCTGCGCGGATCGCCCGGCTGGATCTGGGAAGCGCTGGTGGCGGAGCTGTAGTAGTCGCGGTTGGCGATGTTGTTCAGCGCCGCGCGTACATCCCAGTCCTTGTGCCGGTAGCCGGCCAGGGCATCCCAGCGGCCGTAGCCGGGGAGTACGAACTTGTTCTGCGGATCGGCATAGCGGTCGCCTACCAGGGTCAGGCCGGTCTCGGCATACCAGCCCAGTTCCGGCTTCCAGGTGACGAACAGGCTGGCATTGCGCTTGGCCACATCGTTGACACGATTGCCCTGGTTGCCGTTGTCGTCCTTGACGATAGTCGCGTCCTGCAGGCCCATGCCGCCGCGCACATACCAGTTGCCGATCACATTGCCGGTGGCGGTGAGCTCGATGCCTCGCGAGCGCTGCAGGCCCGTCATCAGGTAGGTCCCCTTGTTCAGTGGATCCTCGGTGCGACGGTTGTACAACTCGATTTCGTACAGGGCCAGGGTGGTGCTCAGGCGCTCGTCGAGCCATTCGCTCTTGATCCCGATTTCCTTCTGCCGGGTCAGCTCCGGATCGGTCTGGTTGGTGTTGCCCTTGGCCCCCGGGGTGATGCCGATGAGGCCGCCACCGACCGGGGCAAAGGATTTGCTCCAGGACGCGTAGAACGAGTGATCTTTCCAGGGGGTGTAGACCACGCCCACGCGCGGGCTGGTGCTGGTGCTGTCCTGCTTCTCCCGCAGGCCTGAAAGTCTGCTGGTGGTGTCCACTTCGAACCGGTCGAAGCGTGCGCCGGCCAGCAGTTGCCACTCATCGTTCAGGCGAATCTGGTCTTGCAGGTACAGGCCGGTGCTGTCGACCTGGGTCAGGTTGTTGCTGAACACTTTCATCGCGCCATTGTGCTGGGCACCTGGCGTGGAACCACTCAATGGCACCGAGGGCACGCCCACTCCCTGGTTGAGCAGCGAGTGACGGCGCTGCTCGCCCATCTCCAGGCCCACCAGCAAGGTGTGTTCGATGTCGTAGGTCTGGACATGGCCTTCGAGCTCGACGGTGTTGTACAGGTTGCGGGTGCTCAGGTCCTGTTGCCAGCGCTGGCGGTCCACCAGGCCCGTCGCCGGTTTGTAGGTGGTCAGGTAGGTATTGTCGAAGTCACTCTCCAGCTTGAACAGGCTGAAGGTATGGCGCAGTTGCCACTGCTCGTTGAGCTCATAGTTCAGGCGCGAACGCAGCGATTGGGCGCGGTCGTTGATGTAGTCGCGCTGGGTATCGCCATAGGTGGTCTTGCGGCTGACGTCGGCGGGGCGCCCGGTCAGCGGGTTGCCCGGGATGCCGCGATCCGGGGTGCGGTCGTAGCGGCTGTACTCGTACTGCACCAGCCAGTTCAGCTCCGGTGTCAGTTGCCAGCTCATCGAGGGGGCGAACAGTTGGCGGTGATTGCCGTCGATGCCATCGCGAAAGCTGTTCTTGTCCTCATTGCCCAGGTTCAGGCGCAGGCTGATGTTGTCCGTCGGGTCAGCGCTGAGATCGGCGTACAGGCTGCGCAGGTCCTGGCTGCCGCCCTGGACTTCGACGCTGGAGCGGCGGCCGGCTTCGGGCAGCTTGCTCACCCGGTTGATGATGCCGCCCTGGCTGCCACGGCCATAGAGCACTGCCGCAGGACCTTTGAGTACTTCGATCCGCTCGATGTTGTGCAGGTCGCGCACATATTGGCTGTCGTCACGGACACCATCCAGGTAGAAGTCGTTGCTGGCGTCGAAACCACGGATGCGCACGCTGTCGAAGCGGGTGTCGGCACCGCTGCTGACGTTGGGGATGCCGCTCAGGGCGCTGCCCAGGTCGTTGGTGCCGTAATCCCGCAGGTTGGCGGTCTTGACCGTGTCGATGGCCTGGGGCACGTAGCGTGCGGGAGTCGAAGTGCGGGTCGCGGTACTGACTTCCCTGACCCGCGGATCATCAGGGTCGGACTCTGCCTGGGCACGAATGGAAGTCGTCGGCAGGGTGGTACCGGCGGCGCAGGCGAAACCGGCGGCCAGCAGGGTGCAAAGTCCCAGGGACAGGGGAGTGAGGCGGAAATGGGCAGGCATTTTTGTCGCGCATCCGAGAGGGGGGTGATTCGGGAAGGCGCGAATGGTAATGGTTGCTATTTGCTTGTGTTAACTATTTGCTAAAACTATTCCGCTTCTATTGTTTCTAATTATGTCAAAGCTGTAACGGTTCATCTCCTGGCATCCACCTGCCCATTCATGGGCATCTAGCGGCGCGATTCGACCGGATCCTGAAACAGTCTGGAAGGCATTTCGAGGTTTTTCCCCTGGCCTTTGGGGCATAGGCTGCACCTGTCGAATTTTCAAGATCCTGCTGGAGCCCCCGTATGTCCTCAGCCACCCTTCATTACATTCACGACCCCCTGTGTGGCTGGTGCTATGGCGCCAAGCCACTGGTCCAGGCCGCCCAGGCAGTGCTGCCGGTGGTGGCCCATGGTGGCGGCATGATGACCGGTCGCAACCGCCAGCCGGTATCGCCGCAATTGCGCGACTACGTCATGCCCCATGATCGGCGCATTGCCCAGTACACCGGGCAGCCGTTCGGCGGGGCCTATTTCGAAGGTTTGTTGCGCGATCACACGGCGGTCTTCGACTCGGCGCCGCCGATTGCCGCCGTACTGGCGGCGCAGGCCCTGGCTGGCCGTGGCCTGGAAATGCTTGGCCGGTTGCAAACCGCCCACTACGTGGAGGGGCGGCGGATTGCCGAGCCTGAGGTGCTGCTGGAGCTGGCGCAAACCTTGGGTTTTTCCCGGGAAGCTTTTGCCGCGGCTTTCGACCAGGCGCTGGCCCACGAGGTGGACGAACATATAAAGGCCAGCCGGGCACTGCTGTCCGAGGTTGGCGGCCAGGGCTTCCCGACCCTGGCCCTGGAGCGCGACGGGCGCTACCAGTTGCTCGACATCAGCCCCTGGCTGGGCAAGCCCGAGGCCTTCGCCCGATGGCTGCAGGATTCACTGGGCCTGGACAGCGGCGTGCGCGCCGGTGCGGCCCCAACCTGTGGCCTGGACGGTTGCACACCCTGAATTCACCTGAACCCAGTGGAGTCACCCATGGATAACCTTGCGTTGATCAAAAGCACCTATGAAGGTGCCAACTCCCAGGAAAACGCGCGCAATACCGCGGCGGCCCTGGCTCCCGATGCGCGCTGGACCGAAGCGGCGGGCTTCCCCTATGCCGGTACCTACATCGGCTTCGAAGAAGTGCTGGAGCATGTCTTCAAGCGCCTTGGCAGCGAGTGGCAAGACTTCACTTTCAAGGTCGAGAACTATGTGGCCCAGGGTGACAAGGTCTTCGCCTATGGCAACTACCGGGGCATCTATAAGGCCTCGGGTAAACCTATCGATGTGCGGGTCGCCCACCTGTGGACGCTAAAGGATGGCAAGGTGACTCATTTCGAGCAGTTCGTAGACAGTCACAGCGTGCAGCTGGCGATGCTCTAGCCCGCTATTCTTAGAACATTTTCAGCTATTCAAAGACGATTCACGAAATTGACACGTTATTGAGGGCGCAGATAGGATTCGCCCCAACGCCTGTGGCTAAGAGCCATATTTCAGAATGATAAAAGGCCCGCCACCATCCCATGTGGGCGGGCTTTTTGTTTCGACGGTAGAAGAGCGTTCAAACGCCATAGCCGCACAAGCTCACAGCGCGTCATCAAACCGTAATAAGGAAAATAAAATGTCTAAACAGCGGATCTGCTTGATTGCACTGGGGATTTTGAGCGCTACACAAGCCATGGCCGACGGCCAGGCCGACGCCAAGGGTTTCGTTGAAGACAGCAGCCTGAAAGTGCTGCTGCGCAATGCTTACATCAACCGTGACAAGAAAGATGGCAACGACGACCAGCGTGAGTGGGGCCAGGCAGCCATCGGTACGTTCTCGTCGGGCTTCACTCAGGGCACCGTGGGCGTGGGCGTTGACGCCTTTGGCCTGTACGCGCTGCGCCTGGACAAGGGCAGCCACAGCGGCGGCCAGGGCATCGACTTCTTCAAGCGCAGTGAACACGGTAACAAGACCCCAGCGGGCGACCTGGCCAAGGCTGGCGCCGCGGTCAAGTTCCGTTTCTCCAACACTGTGCTGGCTTACGGCGACCAGATGCCGGCCCTGCCGGTGCTGAACTACGACAACGCGCGCCTGCTGCCGGAAAGCTACACCGGTACCCTGATCACCTCCAAGGAGATCAAGGGCCTGGAACTGAACGCCGGTCGCTTCACCGCCGAATCGCGCAAGAGCGCTGAAGGTCGTGACAGCGGTGGCCTGAAGTCGATCAACGTCCTGGGCGGTAGCTACCAGTTTACCGAGCAGTTCAAGGGCGCCCTGTACGCTTCCGACGTCGAAGACGTGCTGAAGAAACAGTACGTGAACCTGAACTATGTGTTCCCGCTGGCCACCGACCAGTCCCTGACCCTGGACTTCAACGGCTACCGCACCAAGCTGGACAAGTCCTACGCCGAGTTCAAGAACGCCGGCGGCCAGGACAACAAGATCTGGAGCCTGGCAGCCACCTACGCCACCGGCCCGCACTCCTTCACCCTGGCGCACCAGCGCAGCACCGGCGACAGCCACCTGGGCTATGCCTACGGCGGCTACCAGCGTGAGCAGCGTCGCGTGGGCGATGGCGGCAACACCATCTACCTGGCCAACTCCTACTGGTCCGACTTCAACGCCGAAGACGAGCGCAGCTGGCAGCTGGGCTACGGTCTGGACTTCGGCGCCTTCGGCGTACCGGGCCTGACCTACAACGTGGCCTACGTGCGTGGTGACAACATCACCACTTCGACGTCCTCTGGCGGCACTGAGCGGGAAATCTTCAACCAGCTCAAATACGTGGTACAGAGCGGCCCGGCCAAGGACCTGAGCGTGAAGGTTCGCAGCTCGATCCTGCGCGTATCGCAGAAGTCCAGCGAGTACAACGACAGCGGCAACGAGCTGCGCGTATTCGTCGACTACCCGATCAACGTGTTCTGATGAACGCCTGATCACCACCTGGCGACAGGTGCGCAATGCAAGAAGCCCCGACTGGTTCGGGGCTTTTTCATGCCTATAGGGTCGCGGACGACTTGTGGCCGTTTGATATCGATCTTGCTAAATTCCGTTCCCACTTTCCCCCTCACGGATGATCTTGATGTTCCGTTCCCTGTTGTCCGGCCTGTGCCTGCTGGGTGTCGCCAGCATCGCCCAGGGCCAGCAAGCGACCTCGCCCGAGCAGTTGCTGAGTGATTTCTCCCGCTGCGACGCGCAGTTCTTCCAGAGCTTGAACACCGCCCAACTGCCGGCCGGTACCTTGAGCCTGGCCCAGTACGGCGCGGTCAAGGCGCCCCAGGTCATGAACCCGCTGCAGGAAGGCGGTCGCTACCAGCCGTTCGCACAGCCCTTGGTGGTCAAGGGCGTGCGCCTGGTGGGCTACTACAACGAAGCCATGTCGATGAAGTCGGTGGGCAACATGCTGTTCTGGGGTTTCGTCGCTGACGGCACGCCCCAGGACGTGGCCGCGCGCCTCAAGCCGCTGCTGGCGGATAACGCCCGCTTGAAGGACGACCGCGGTGCTTTCAGCCGAGTGGAGATTCGCCGGGTCGGCGATCCGATCCTGCAATGGCGGACCCAGGGCCAGGCCGGTGGTGGCGTGGCTACGCCGTTCGGTTTCGTCGAGCGGGTCCTGAGTATCGACAAAGGTATCGACAAGGAGCCGATCGCCGGCCGCACCACGATCTTCTGCAGTTTGCAGGGCACCGTCACCACGCCGTTGCTGCAAGTCTATCGCCCTGACCTCAACGCCCATCTGCTGGATTGAAAGCCATGCCTTCATCGTCTGTTCGTGGAGCGCTATTGCTCCTGGGATCCGTGCTGCTGACCGGTTGTGCCGGCCTGCAGAGCCAGGACCAGATCAACTATGCCCATTGCCGCATGGTGGGCCAGGCCGCCAAGGCCGAGAAATTCGACGTGGTGCTGCAACAGGCCGACCTGTGCCTGGAGAAGAACCAGCTGCCGCCGGGCATGCAGAGTCTGGTGTACTGGCTCAAGTCCGATGCCTACGCCAGCTTCAAGCGCTATCCGCAAGCGATTGCCGCCAAGGAAAAGTCCATCGCCCTGGAAGGCAAGCCCGATGCCCGCGCGGTGCTGGACCTGAGCCGCCTGTATCGTGAGGCGGGCAACCCGCAGAAGTCCCTGGAGTTGGTGCAATCCAACCTCGACGCCAATCTGGGCGAGACGGGCAAGGGCGGCGGCTTCAACATGCCGACCTACTACCATCTGGGCCAGACGCTCTACGACCTGGGGCAATACCGCGAGGCCGCCGAAGCCTACAGCACCGGCCTGCTACGCCAGCCAGACTATGCCTGGGCCTTCTATCACCGCGGTCTTGCCTACGACAAACTGGGCCTGACCGACGATGCCCGTAGTGACTTCAGCAAGTTCGCCAAGCTGGTGAACCAGAAGTACGTCGAGCCCCAGCACCAGGCCAAGCTGGCCCAGTACAAGATCAGCCTGCCCTGAGGCAGAGGCGGATCGCACCATGAAAAAAGGCTCGTCATTGACGAGCCTTTTTTGCCCTGGCACCTGCCCTCAGTCGTCGTACTTGAAGGCGAACTTCAGCTGGTCACCTTCCAGGTAGACCACCGCCTCGCGGCCATGCAGGTCGATCGGGCGTGCCGAGACGGCTTCATGCTCGGGCACGATCTTGAACAAGGTCTTGTACTGCGTGTCGACTCGCCAGATGCAGGCCCGCGGCCCTTCGTTGTCGAAGTACATGATCGGGCGGGTAGCGCTCCAGGTCGGGTTGACGATGCTCCAGCCCTCCTCGGTGTCGTTGTGCGCGGTGACATTTTCACTGTAGGTATTGTGGCTCTGCTGGTCGTAGTCCAGGGACAGGCTGTAGTTATCCACATTCAAGTCCTGGCCCACCCGCGCCCGGGCATGGCGCAGGGTATTGGAGGGCGTCTGGTACGACTTCAGGCTGGCCTCGGGCGCGCTGCGTGAACCCAGGCGGTAGCTCATGCTTTGCTGCAAGTCGCCACCGATACGCTGGCGGTAATACAGTAACCCACCGTCGAACCCGGCGAAGCGCAGGCCCTGGTCGTTGCTGCCCTGGGCGGCCCAGCCGGTGAAGGCGATGTCCCGGGCGATGGGATACAGGCCCGGCTGGTCATCGGCATATTCATACAGGGTCCCGACAAAGCCGCCTTGCTCCTGCTGGTACAGGCCGGTGAACAGCACCACGCGCAACACGCCATCGATCACCTGGGCGTCGACGATCTGCTTGTCGCCCCGAGGGGGCACGGCAGGGAAGGAAGCCAGTGGGAAGCGCTGCCAGTGCTCGGCTTCATCCAGGCGGTACTGGCGCGTCGGGTCCATGGGCAGCAACTGGTTCTTGCCCGGGGCCGGGGGGATAGGCAGCGGCGCGAGCATCTTCAACTGGGCGCGGTAGGCCCCCTCCAGGCAGTCGTCCGAGGTACAGGTATCGCGAACCTCGCGCAACCAGCGCACTTGCAGCAGGCGAAACACCTGCAGGTGCTTGAGCCCGTTGTAGCGACGATTCAATTCATCGTCCTGGGCGGAGAGCTTAGGCGCGTTGCAAACCGCCTTCTCGACCGAGGTCGAGGCCTTGGCACAGTCGAAACCGGCGGCGCCCGCTTGCGGCGCGAGCACGGCCAGGGCCAGGCCGGCGGTCGCCAGGGACAGCAGGGAAAGCTTCATCGAAACATCCTTGTAGGGAAGCGAAACGGGATCAGGGATTGGGGAAGGTCTGTAGATAGGCCAGCAGGTTGTCGATTTTCTCTTCGTCGCTCAAGCCCCAGAAAATCATCCGGGTGCCGGGCACCACGCCCTTGGGATCTTGCAGGTACTGGGTGAGCTTGTCCCGGGTCCAGACGATGCCCGAGGACTTCATCGCTGTCGAATACTGGTAGTCCTGGGCGCTGCCGGCCGGGCGGTCGATGATGCCGTTGAGCTCTGGACCGAACGAACTGCGCACCGAGGGCCCGATATTGTGGCAACCACTGCACAGGCGCTTGAACAGCTTGGCGCCGACTTCGGCATCGCCGGCCACAGCCGGGGAGCTGAACAGCATGGAGTGGAGCAACAGGGCGAGGATGGATGCTGCGATGGGTTTCATGGGGGGCCTGCGTGCAACTGGAATCGGCGGCTATTGGAGCATGAAGCGCATGCCTGGGGGGAGCCTGGCCCTGTAGGCACTCCCAACTCTTGGGTGTTTAGGTTTTATGTGGATACAGCCCGTTAGAGTTTCACTGGGAAATGCTGGCCTTATTGATCACTCGCGTTATTTGGTCTGGTAAGCGCAGTAGCGCTCGGTCGCTGGGATAGAGTCGGTGCGGGCATGGCTGTCTTTGTGATGCAGCAAGAAGGGGCGGCGCTCATCACCCATTCCTGCATTGGAATGCGGTTTTGATCTTGCCTGGATGCAGCACGCTCGGCCGTTAAAACGCTAACCGAATAATGTAAAAAAACGACGATGCGCATTTCATGCGCATCGCCTGCCAACATTAAGCGATAGCTACTACAAAAGCGTTCAATTGATAATCCGCCACTACTTGCGCAAAGGCGGTGCGCGGCTTTTGGGTTGCGGTGCCTAGATTCGAATCATAAACCTGCATTTGTGTGGCGCTGATGATGTAGATGCCGATGACATGCCTATCATTTCCCGCCCAAACTTTAGTGCCGGTTTTGTATGTCGAGAAGTCCTGGGTAACCTGGTCCTTCGACTTGGACTTGCCGTGTATCGCCTGTTCCGCCGCTTTTACTTGTGAGGCCAAACTATTGGATGCATCAATCACTTGCTGAGCCAACTGGATTTTGCCCGGATCGTCAAAACTGCGAATGTCGAACTTTTCCGGATGTTTGGCATCATTGAGCCAGGCGCTGGATAGCACCGCGCAGAACTGCCCTACATCTACCCAGTCGCCTTTGGGGGCATTTGATTGAATGACGTAGACAACATCGGGCAGGCCTAATGTGTCCGGATTCAACCAAAGAAAAGGGTTAGGGGTTGTAATGCTGCCTACGGTAATAATATTAGCCATGATTTTTTCCTGCGCGTCATGATGAATGAGATCAAGGTTTCCAGCATGGCTGGCCTGCGGCATCCGCGATGTCATGCGCTGCCATGGTCAGGAAATACTCCTTTTTTTTTGCAGGGGTCGCTGCCGGATCTTCCCAGTTAGCAAAAATAACGGTATAGGCCGCATCGTGGTTAACAACTTTCAGGCAGTTATAGGCAACCTGATCAAACTTGCTACCGGGGTCATCTGGGCGAGTACTGGTTCCCACGACCAGATTCCCCTGAGTCCAGGCCAGTAATGATTGCCAGACTTCTACAGCCTCGGGATTTTGCGGCGTATGCAGTCCGGCGACCAACTGCGGGACATTGCCCTGGAATGAGCCGAGGTTGACAGTACGGGTACCGATAATGGCATTGATCAAGTCCGTTCTGTCTGCATCGCTGGTGAAGTTGTCGGTGCCAAATTTGACCAGTTCTTCCCACGGAATAATATGGTGGCGCGACAAGCCACTGGCGATTTTATCATTAAAGGGATAGCTGGGACGGCCTGCTGCCATAGCAAAACTGCATGTAAAGCTAAATAACAAGGCGAAACAAAGCATTACTTTCTTCATGGTGAACTCCTTTCGTTATTAACACCGATGGCCGTGGCCTATCGATCAGGCAAACTCACTTTTGCTCGAATAGTCCAACTTATAAATCGACGGGTTCTGGTTTGGGAAACCTCCTTTGCCGCGCAGTATTTCGTTGCTTGGTAGATAGAGCCTGGCGCTATAGTTCAGCCGGGTGTCGTAACCAGACAATTAACGATCTTTGCGTCGCAACCACCGATCCGGTGGCGGATCGGATCGACCCTGCCTTTATGGCCAAAGGCTTGGTTGTAGTCGAGAGGGGACGAACCCAGAACAGCCAGGGCATCACGCACTTGTATCTGGCTCGCCTGAGCCCACCCCATATAAAGATTGGTCTCGGCACGAGCAAAGTTATCGCCATCTAGCTGCACCGTCGCGTCAGCGGATGGCTGAGCGTGTGCATTGGCAAGAGTGGCCAGCATCAGGGCGACGATACAGGCCGTTGATAAATCGGGCATGTAGACCTCTAGCTCTTTCAAGTAGGCATTTCCTTTCAGACTTTATAAGAGCCCCCCCTCTTGAAACTTGCCATTTGATGCCAAAAGCACAACCAGCAAGTGCCGCGAAGTGCGCCATTGCTAGGTGCCCGATAGTGGGAGAGGGGCAGGCGAAGAGGTTAACGACCATCTTTCAAAAGTGCGCTGTAGCGCGATGGTGAACTTCCGGTCCAGCGTTTGAAGGCTCGGGTAAAGTGCGCTTGGTCACTGTAGCCAACCATGTAGGCAATCTCGGTTGCGCTGTACTTGCCGCTGGCAATCAGTTGTAGCGCTTCGCTGCGACGGGTTTTGTCCCGCAGGTCTTCGAAGTCGATGCCGCAGTATTTGAGGCGACGCTGTAGCGTTCGGGAAGACAAGCCGAGGTTTCTTGCTATGGCGGCAAGTGTGGATCGATCCTGATCCCCGATCCGTTCGATAAGCATGCCGGCGGCTTTCGCGGTCGACCTCAAGGCCTCGGCGACTTTCCAGGCGTCATCCCGGCCGAGCGGCAGAGAGATGTCGAGCAGCTCGCGATCGAATTCGATCATGTTGTGCTGCGCGTTCATGTGCAGATTCGGCCCCAGGTATTTCTCCAGCGCCTCATTTCCCCGTTGCCTCGGGTTTTGCAAATGCACACGGACGGCGCTTGGCTCACCGGACATGAGCGGCACCTTTCTTAGCAGCGCCAGAGTGCCGAGAATGACCTGCTTCGGATTCGCCCCGTGCTGTCCGGTGGATTGCCGGATCAGTTTCAGCGTACGGCCTTCGGTGACGATTCTTACGTCGCTTCCTTGATGCAGTAAGTTCGTATGGATCGCCGCCACTGCGCACGTCTGAGCGAGGTTGGACGAACCCAGGATCAACTCGCCCCAGGCCCCGAGCGAGCGTACTTCGATCAAATGCCCCACCGTTGCACCTGCGAAGGGGTCCTGTGTGAGCGCGGCCATTTCACTGGCTATATGAAAGCAGGTCGCTCGCGGCACCCAGGCATCCGGGTATTGAAAGACCTGCGGGGAAATACCGTAACGTCGAAAGAATTCCAGCGGCGATACCCCGTGCATGCTCAAGTAGGGCGCTAGTTGCTGAAGAGTGCTGAGTTTGATGGAGGGCGTTGGGTAGGCCATGAGCGTTTGCACCTGCGTCAAAGGACCGTCCTGGTCCGCAGGGAAACACTAGCGCAAAACGTTTGACACAGCCGTACCGACGGCCGCGCAGCAACCACAGGGGGCGAACCGGCAACAGTATCCGCGTGGTTTCAGGCAGGGCGCGGCTTCACAGGTGAAGCCAGAGGCTGGCGAGGGGGCAGGGGCGGGTCTGAAGCTCTCGGGCACCGAGATCAAAACCGTGCTCAAGGCATTAGGACAGGATTTCTTGATCCTGGAAACGACAAAGCCCTCGCATCGCTGCGAGGGCTTTGTCTTATATGGTGCCGGCACCAGGAGTCGAACCCGGGACCTACTGATTACAAGAACCCTGCTCAGAGCATGTAAATCAACATGTTACGGCGTTTTCTGGTACGTGCTTGGCAAGCGGAATGCCAGAAGCCATGCGGTCTCTAGCTTTGTTGGTACGTAGGAGCTGTCCACAAAAAAGCCCCACGTCCAGCCGGAGTGAGGCCTGTAGGAGGTTACTGCCCGGCGCACGCCGCCACCGGGGTGAGACTCAGCCCAGAGTAGTGTTGCCTACCGCGTGTTCGTTTACTGCGTTGCTTTCCACGTGGGGCACAAGTTGGAAGCGAGTGACGGGCTCTGGCGATGTGCGAATCAGCTCTAACCCTTCGCGGTGCCCTGCTTTCTTACCGTTGTGCCAGAAGTCTTCGCCGTTCAGGCCGCCGGCTTCATCGCCTTGCTCGTAGTAGATCCCTTTGCGCAACTCACCCAGCTTTTCATCGGCGAGTAAAACATCGTAGTGGCCTTGCGGGTCATAGCTCATCGGTAATGCTCCTTGCGTGTGTGATGGCCCAGTTTAATCACCCCTCGGCCAAACTGTCGCTTTTGTCGGTATGAGCACCGTGCCAGGTGTTCACTCGGCAGATGGGGAGACGCGCGGAAGGCTGAAGTCGTAGATGTCGAGCATGGCCTCGTCGCGGTGGCCGCTGGCGTCTTGTTTCTGCTTGCGGTCGCCTGGAGTGTCGGTGATGCCGCGGCGCTTGAGGTCGTGCAATGCGAATCTCTGCTCCTCGGTGATGACGCCCTCCTTGATTGCCCTGGTGATGAAGCGCTGCCAGGTGCTGTCCAGACTACTCTTCTGCAACTGGCCGCCGTGGGCCGCTACGATGATGAATCGGCGCTCGGCTGCGGCTGGAACAGGATGGGCCTGGCTGGCCCATACGCGGCGCCTGTACGCCTTGGCCCCTTCCCAAGCTGCCCGGAGCCTGGGAGTCCAGCGCACCACGTTGTCGCGGCTGCCCTTGCGCCTGTTCGTCTGGACTCCGTCCTCCAGCTCGTTCGCATCGGTCAGGGTGACGGCCTCGATGCCGCGCAGGCGGCACAGGTAGGCCAGCTCCATTACATAGCCCAGGTAGGCCGGGCACGCCCCCGGCTGCCCTCGCGTGAGTTGGCCCATGGCGTGTGCTCGTGCGATCAGTTCTCTCATGACCTTAGGGTTTGGCAGGCGGCGCTGCTTGCGCTCGGCCGGCGCTTCGATGCCCAGGGCGACATTAATCTCCAGATAGCCGCGGTTGCGGCCCCACTGCATGACCCGTCGCAAGTATCGAAGAACGTGCGCGGCCTTCGACGGGGTCCCCTCGTCGGCGATCCGGTCGACCAGGCGTTGCACCAGGGCCGAGGTGAACTTGCGGACGGAAAGCTCGCCGAGTGGCTTCTGCAGCTTGGTCGGGATGGCCAGCAGCACGTCGCGGGAGTATTCGTAGTCGTCACGGGTTTTCTTCGCGAGCCGCTTGCACTGTGCGCTGGCGTGGAACTCCTTGCACAGGTAGTTGAGGCTTTCCCGATCAATGCCTTTCCTTTCCTCCATGATCCGGTGCAGGTCGCTGAGCGTTGCGGTACGGCCGGCGATGTTCATGCGCTTGCGGTTGCCGCCTTCGTCGCGCCACGACGTGTACCAGACGCCCTCCCAGCGATGGTCAAAAAAAACGGCCGCCGGAATGGCGGCCTGATCAATGTGGACGGGTATGTGCGGGTTGTGTTTACGGGGCCGCCTCATAGAATCTCGCTGTCATATTTCTCGGTTGCCGGCGTCTTGCCGCCGGCCTGGTTGACCAGGTCGATGGTGGTCCAGGGGCCATGGCGACCCCAGAACCAGCGGATGCCCTGCCTTCGCAGGGCTTGTTCCACTCCAGACCGGCGGGTATATCCCGTGAGGTGTTGCAGGTCCTGGAACGTCAGGACCTTGCTGGTCTGCTGATGGTCGATCATACGGCGGGTTCTCCTTCCGCCACGACTAGAATCGACTTCTCAGGTTTCTGGAGAAAGTCGGTCATGGGCAGTTACTCGCGCCGCAGTTCGGGCAGTCGTCGAATCGCTGCCGCTCGCTTAGAAAACGTCCGCAGCCTTCGCAATGCGTGAGGCTGTTGTAGCTCCTGGTGCTCTGGTGCTTCACTTTTGGCAGCTTGAGGCCCACCGCGCGTAGGGCTTGCTTGTGATCGAGCAGCGATGCCCGAACGACTGGACGGGATCGCTCAGCAATGTAGCCGCACGGCCACAGTTCGCAACCCTGCGATAGGTAGCCAGCGGCATCTGTTGCACCTGGATGGATGGCGTCCGCCAGGTTGGCGGTAGGACCTTTGCCGCCGAGCCAGACCAGGTCGTTGCCGTCCCACTCGCGAGCATGGGCCACATACACGCGGCCGTCCTCGTTGCGGTAGGCCTCGGCTTCGGATTTGCTGAGGTACTGAAAATCGACGCCGACCTCCGCTCGAGCACGGACGTAGTCCACGGGCCAGGGGAGATCGCTCTCGCGACTTTCGAACTGCCTTACAGCGCGCTCACGGGTGAACTGTTCAGCCTCATCGAGGTTAGAGGTATAGCTGCCTCCCAAGCGCCAGAACATTGCCCGGGTACCCACGTTGCTGCGGCTGTCCTGTAGATAGAAATGCTCAGACATTGTGGTCCTCCTGTTCAGAGCTGGAACAACTGACGGGGCAGTGGTGGTTGGGATTGCTCGGCTACATCGACGTCACCGGCCGACTGGATGTCGCAGACGAAATAGTTCAGCTTTCGGTTCTGGTCGGTGAGGTCTGCGGTGAGCTGGCGCGCGGTGGCGCCACATTGTTGGTATGAGTCAGGCCCCATCCAGCGCTGGACCGGGAACACCTGGCAATCGGTTCGAGCCGCGCTGGTGCAGAGATATAGCAGGAGGAAGACATTCATCGTTGACGTTCTCCGTAGGCGCAACCTTGAAATGCCATATTTTTGCGTCCGCCTGGGCAGCAAACTGGAATTGGCGTCTTCTCCGGTTCGTTCTTGTCGATTGGCTGCAAAATCTCTTTCTTGCAGGTCCTGCAGACATAGCGGAAATGCGATGGCGTTCCGTTGCTCATGGCCTGCGCTCCAGGGCGGCGCGAGCCTGCCAGCCTTCAAAGCGCAAAGCTTTGCGTTGCCTGTGGTCAGATTGGGTAGCCGGACCGTACTGAGACGGGAAAGGCCACAGGCGTTCATGCTCAAGATCAAACTTCGCCCGCTCGTCGCGCTCGGCGGATGGCGATTCACGATCAACACGGCAACCGTTAGTACATCCAGCGCACGCACCGCAGGTTGCCGGCTCTGCACTGGCGGATAAGGAGGCCTGTGTGATGGTCCCCGGTACGGTTTCAGGCAGTAAGGCGGCGATATGCAGATGATGGGCATGGATAGCGCGGTCATGCTCCTTGCTTCCAGTTCTCACAACCCAGTTATGGCCATCCGGGTGGGTCACCAATAGCCAATCTTGCTTTGGAGGGGCTGCTTGGCAGGTGCATGGCAGCCGGTCCTGGTTACAGTTACAAAGAGGAATCTGGCTCATGCTGCACCTCCTACTTGTTGCCCGGGCATGCTAAAGGCGATGGCCAGCGGACGAACCCATACCGGTACGCTGCTAAGCGTGAATGTCTCGCCCATTTCGTTAAGCATCAGCGTACTAAGCATCACGTCTGCAATGGCCTTGCCGGCCTTGCGGGGAACAGCGTTCCCGATGCGTTCACGCCAGGCGCCGTCGTTGTTGCCGTGTAGCACGAAGGGTTTGCCGATCGGCTCCAGGGCGCCGGTGTCCTGGTTCGGTCGCCACATTTCCTCGGGGTCGAACATGGATTGCAGCGCGGCCAGTTCTAGGGTGGTGAATGGCCTGTTCCAGGTGTTCGAAGGGCTACGGATCACACACGCCAGGCGGTCGTTGGCTGCCGGCATCCGGTTGTCAGCGACGGACCAGCGGCCATTGTCGTGGCGAGCATTCGCCGAAACTGCGCCGGCGCTGCCGCCCCATTCGACAACCCCATAATGTCCACCGGTGAGGTAGGCGTCGCCCTTCTTGCGATTGAGGACGCGAGGATCTGCGACGGACTGCCAGCCCCCTTGCACGCCCTTGCCGCCGGCGATGATGGTGCCGGCGAAGTTCGCGAAGGGCACCACCCGGTAGTTGTTGGAATGACGTTTCCAGTTCGGACGGGGATCGGCCACGCTGAACGTGCCCTGGCCCGGGCTGCGCTGCCCGGTGACGACCCCGCAATGCCGCTCCCATGGGATCACCCCGAACTGCGCGTACTCGGCCGAGCTGGTGGGGCGCGGATCTGCTACCGAGTAGTTGCCGTTGGTGGGTGTGTTGCGGCCGGCAATGACGCCTGTCGCATCTTCCCAGCGGTTGACGCCGAGGTATCCCGCTCGGTACTCCGGAACGATCAGGAAGTCGCGCAAGAACCCATCCTCAACGTTCAGGCGGTTCAGTGAGCGCCAGTCTTTCCCGGGCTCCACAAGTGCAAGGCGAACCCAGGTTTTCCAGTGCAGGGCGGGCACGCGGTGCATGGGGCCTGCCAGTTCGATATCGCCCGCCAGAGGCATGCGTCCGAGGATCTCGCCAACACCGCGCAGGCGGTGTTGCTGAGGCTGGTACAGGAACGCCCGGACCTTCTCGATGTGTCGGGCCACCAACAAGAAGCGCTTGCGGCTCTGTGCCAGGCCGGCAATCTCCCCGCAGTCGTGGACTGTCTCGTTTACCGCGTAGCCGTAGTGTGCAAACAGCTTGACGATCTGGTCGAGCAGATGCCGGCCGCGTGACGCCAAGCGAGGGACGTTCTCGAACACAATCAAGCTGACGGGGTTATGTTGCCAGGCTTCAAGCATCAGCCAGACGCAACGAAGGGTCAGCTGATTGAGGGCCTGGTACTTGGGGGTCAGGCTCATTGACTCAGGCAGCAAGCCACTGGCGCCCTTGCAGGGGCTGGAAATGAATACGGCGTCCGGATCTTCGTTTCCGGCGGCGCGGCGAATGTCTTCGGCGGTGGCCTCGATCCAGCCTGCAGGTGGCTCCGTCCCGTGGAATGCGGTGTACTGCTCGCGGGTGAACAGATCCCGGAGCGTACCCTTCACGCCTGTGAGGCTTTCGAAGTCGGCCAAACCGGCGGGGTCAACGTCAACCCCGCCCAGGCAGCGCCAGTTGCCGAGCATTTGGGCGATCTGCAATGAACTGTCATTAAAACCTGCAGCCCCGGAGCCCAGGCCGCAGCAGAAACCGAAGTGGGTGTAGGTTCGCTTAACGAGCATGGCGACGACCTCCCTGAGCTTTCTTGGCCTCGATGTTGGCCATATAGGCGGTCCAATCCTCGTTCTTGAGTTGCTGGCGGGCACGGCTGCATGCCGCATGCTTGCGGGTTGAGCGGGCTTTGCCGCAGATATCGCAGATGCTGGGCAGGTCCAGGCGGTGACTAGCCATGGTTGGACGCTCACGCATGGCACACCTCCTTGGTCGAGAACTCGACGAGCCATTGGCGGGCACCGCCTTCCGGAACTACGCCGTTACGGTCGCCGTTATTGGTGTCGTACAGGGTGTGGCGGACAAATACGTCGACGGCCCCCAGGTTGTGGAACCACTCGGCCACAGCGGTGGAATCGTTGAAATTGGCGTTCCAGATGTACAGCGCGGCCGTCCAGCTGTTGCCACTGCACCAAATGGCCGCACACTCGCCCAACGAGCCAGCAATCGGGCACCCACCACCGGTCATTTGCTCTTGGATCTGCTCGCAGGTGATCGGCAGCTGCGGAGCTATGGTTTCTGGCTCACAGGCCAGCAACAACCCGGCCATGTAGTCGACGGCCTGCATGGCATCGTCGTTGTTTTCGCCGAAAACCCGGCGGGCCATTGATTCTGCTCGGGCCACAGCAGTCCGCCAGTCTGCGGGAGCTTGTGCGGTTGGTTCGTCTGCACTCCAGCCGATGGCGCGCCGGCGGCGCATGAGGTTCAGAGCATCGGCGGCGCCCTGAGTCAGGTGTACTGGCTGCTTGCAGTTGCCGGCGGCCAGGTCATCGACGAATTCTTCCAGGGCGTCCATAGCCGCGAGTCCGTGGCCAAGGCTCCAGGCGACTACCTCGGCGCCGTTGACTTCTCTCGGGATGGTTTGGTCGTCTGCACCGCAGATAACAATGGTGTCGTAGCGCGGTGTGATAGCCTTATCAGCGCCAACTTCGGGGGTTTCTACTTGCATGTCGTTTCTCCTTGGGGTTGGTCGGCGCCGGGGAGTTGCAGCTCTCCGGCGCCTTCTTCTACAGCTTCATGGATTGGCCGCAGTGGCCTGCATGTCCTTCTCGATCAGCATCACCACTTCTTCCCGATTGCTCGCGTAGGTGAACGGCTGTTCCGCACCTGGTCGAGTGATGGGGTAGCGGCTGTGAGGCAGCCGACACTCCGCCACGGTGTAGCCGTGGTCAGTGACCCAGCATTTCGGGATGGTTTGCCCGTCTCGATCGCGCTTGGCCTGCCACTTCATCCCCAGTACTCGCACAACTGGTTGAAGATCATCTGCCCCCGGGGCAAGTACTCGTGCACCTCCTGTTCGGGGGTGTTGTCCAGCTGCAGCACGGCCAGGCAGTCGTCGAACAGGCCCGAATCCAGGTTGCGCAGATCTGTGAGTTGGAAGGGGAAGGCCGGAGCGTTGTAGAGGCCGAGCAGGAAACGGCCGATCACGCGGCTTTGGCCGGTATCGCGCAGCGCTACAGGTACCAGGCGGGCGAGGGCCTTGATGCCAGCGTCACGAATCGCGGGCCGTTCCTCCTGGTATTGCACCAGGGTGTCGAACAGGACGTCGCGTTTGGCGGGTTGGATGGTTTGCATGTCGTTTCTCCTTGGGGTTGCGTCAAGCGTTACAGCACCGCAGGGCTGGTCGGCTTTCCTATACATCAGCGGGTTGGGGGTCGACTCAGGCGTCGGCGTAGGCAATCGCCGGCACGCCCAAGGCGGCGCGAATCCGCACAGCGCGGGCCTCGCTACCTACTAACTGCCCCTGGCGGTAGGTCACTGTGGCGAAACGCAGCGCCTGGACGATCTGCTCGTCGGTCATGTCCGCCGTGAAGCTGAACAGCCGGGTGCTCTCTTCTACATCGCGCAGGATCGCCTGACCTGGCGTGTGCTTGCGGTCGATGTACACATCAAGAATCGCGTGGTACGGCTGGGTTTCGGCGGGTTGGATGGTTTGCATGTCGTTTCTCCTTGGGGTTCTGTCAGGCGTTGCAGCGCCTGGGCGGGTGGGTCAGCGAACGATGGCCAGCAGTACGTCCGGGGCGAGGTTGCCCAGGACGAGCAAGACAGCCAGCGCGGCAGCGCTGCAGGTCAGCGTGATTGCGTTGTCACTCAAGGTCGGTTTGTTGTCGTCTTGCATGGTGCTTCTCCTCTGGGGTGCCGAAGCGTTGCAGCGCCTGGCGGTTGGGTAGATCAGGCCTGGAAGTGCCAGCACTTCATGATGGGTTGCTTGGCTATGACGGCGTTGCTGGTCCGGGCCTGGTGGGCACGAACAGCGCTATCAGTCGATTTGTTTGGGTGGAGCAGCTTCCGGGACCGGGAGTCTTTCAAGCGGTCCCGCAGCTCGCTGATGTCCGCGATCTTCTGGCGGTGCTCAGTGGCCACCTTCACGAAGTCGTTGAGGTTGATGGCGATTACGCTCTCGTTCTTGCTGTGATTGACCACCGGCCCATCGGCGTCGAGACCTTCGAGGTACTCGTAGACCTCCCAGAATTCAGCCACCACCGGATGATCCGAGCTGATCGAGGCTTGGCGCTCTATGGCCATGCTGATGATCAGCGCGCGGGTGCCGCTGATTTGTTGGTCGGTGAGCGGCACAACGGTCTGCAAGCAATCGAGAAGGGCGAGCAGTTGCGCGTGGTTCTTGTTGATCCGCTCCACTCGGATGTAACCCCGCAGGCTGTTGCCGCAATGCTTACAGGCGCTTTCCTCGTCGAGGAATGGGGTATCGCAAGCGAAACAGTGGGAGTGGAGGGCGCGCAGCTTGGCCTCGTAGCCCGGGAGGCGCTGGCCGAGCAGTTCCAGTATTTCCTGTTCTTTGCGCACGGCCTGGAGCAGGAAGTTGCTCAAGGTCGAACCCTCCAGGGAATTAAGCAGATCGGCTGCGGCCCGGCTTTCGGGGGTGACGTTGGGGCGAACGAAGTGCAGCTTGACGATCCTGGTCATGATCGCCTCGGAGGCCACTACAGGGGCGTTCTGGCTGATGGCAATGGTGCCGCGGAACGGGGGCTCGTAGGTTTCGTTGCCGGCGGTCTTGACGCCTTTGGTGGCCAGGGTGCCGCCGCCGAAGTAGTCCTTGAGCTCGTCCCATTCGAAGGTTTTTGCATGGGCCTTGTCGTCGCCGCTGCGGTCGGACTCGAGCAGAACGATGGGCATGCCTGATACCTGGCCCATCAGGCGGCTACGACCGGCCTTTGTGGACTTGGACGGGTCGAACCCCTCATAGCCCTCGCGTCCCAGTAACTTCCACAGCAGGGTTAGCAAGGTAGTCTTGCCGGCACCGGCTTCGCCGGTGGCTTCCAGGAACGGGAACGACTGGTACCGGCTGCGGATCTGCTCGGCGAACAGGGAGCCGAACCAGAAGGCCAGCGCCACGATTCCCTGAGTACCGAAGCACTGCCAGAGCAAGCCCAGCCAGCGCGAGTCGTAGTTCTTGTTGTCCTTGGCCAGGTTGATTTTCACGCCCTTTTGCAACGACTTCAGCTTGAGCTTGCCCATTTCGAAGAACTCCTCCTCGTTGATGCTGATGAGTTGGCCTTCGCGCACGGCAATGTCGTTGAAGATGTAACAGCCGTATTCCTTGCTGTAGCCAACGTAATCGATGGTCTGAACGGTCTTGATGCCGAACAGCTGATCCTCCATGAGCTTGTCCAACTGGTGACCGCTGCCGGTGAACACGGCGCCAGCGGCCATCCCGAGCAGGCGTTTCTTGAACTCGCTGGCAGCAGCGACCTGGGCACCGGTGAAGGTGTTCTTGACTGAGCCGCCGTCGTGCGGGAAGTCGACCCGAAAGAAGTACCAGGACTCGTCCGTGATCTCGTTGCGCTGGAAATAGAGAGCTTTGGGGTAGCAGTTGGCTATCTGGACGACGCAGCCTGCAACGTTCAACGCCTTCTCCCGCAGTTGCCTTTCGTTTAGGACCTGGGTGTCGTGGTCGTCGCTTTTCTCCAAGGCCTGTTTGGCGCTGTTGTATTTGGCAAGGTCCAACTTCCACCAGTACAGGCGGGAGTCAAAGCCGAAGTGGAACTCCTCGCGCTCGTGCCACTGGTACATGAGCAGTGCCTTGTCCGCAGCGCTTTGAGCTACCAACAGGGCGCCATGGTGGCGGGCTTCGGTGAGATCCTTGTCGATCCGGTGCGCTCGCTCAGCCTCATCCTCGATGAAGTCCCAGCGCTGGTGCAGGTCGTTCCAGTCGACCTTGCGGGCGTCGGGTTGTGGGATCTGGGCTGCCTCGCAGATGAACCCCAGTTCGCGCGCACGCTTAACCCAGGTCTTGGTGTATTGATGTGCACCTGGTTCGTTGTCCAGCGCCCAGACCAGTTTGGGCGGCCGGCCCGCCCTGGCCGCAATCAGGGCCTTGAGCGACTCCTCAGGAAAGGCATTTGAAGACAGGGCCGCTACCGCTGATATGCCGTTATGGATCAGCGCAATGGCGTCGAAGATGCCCTCGACGATCCAGAGCTCGTTGACCTGCAGCAGGTCCAGGCACGGTGGGCACCACCAGTACCCTTTGTAGCTCTGGCCGGGTTGGAACCGGGCTTTCTTCTTGCCGAAGCGCGCGGGCTGGTCGATCAGGCGCTCCCAGTAGCCGCCGTGGTCAAGGGGAAAGCGAACAGTCGCAGAGCCGATGTTTAACTCGCTATCAAAATAGTTTTCCTGGGTGAACCAACCGGTGATCAACTCCAGGCGAAAGCCGCGGGCATAGGTCAGGTAGGCCTTGGCACTGGCTGTCGGGTTGTCATTGGTGGAAGGGGCACGCTTGCTCCAGTCGTCGAACAGGTCGGGATACAGCTCCTTGGTCGGCGCCATGTACTTGCAGTTTTTTTCTCTGCCGCAGCGGATAAACCATGGTTCGTCGTAGCGCGAGAACAACCGGCGCTGGTTGCACTGGGGGCAGGTTCCTTTGCGCATGTAGTTGGTTTTGGCCATATGTTGCAGGCCAAAGTCCGACTCCAGGCGCTTGATCACGTCGGCGCGGATCTGTTGTTCCATGGGCTTGCGGTTCACAGCAGCGGCTCCACAGGGGGGAATTGGTCTTGCAGGTTCATCGGGTTACTTCCCTTCGCCGAGACTGTGTTTAAGGGCGCCGATCAGGCGTTTCTGTGCGGCCATTACAGGGAAGGCCGCGAGTAGCGAGCCATGCCGCAAACCCGCGGGGATCAGGCGAAAGCGGTCGTCATACCAGTGTTCGTTGAACTGGGCGCTGTAGTCGGCACGCAGCGCCTGGAGCAGCGCTTCGGCCTGGCCCCGGGGCAGTTTTGCGGTGATGTCGATGTCGATTTCCATGGTCCACCTCGGATTTCGGGCAAAGCTCACCCAAACCCACGGGAAGCGGGGCAGGGTGGGTGTTTTAAACGGGGGTTATCGAGGGTGGTGCTTGTGCGCTGGGTCGCGCTTGTCGAGCAAGGCCTGCGGTAGCAGCCTCGCTGGTACCGGGTAGCGCAGCCCGGCCCGGATATCGATCAGGTGCACAACGGTGCCACCAGGGCTGCTGCTCCAGTCCACGCCTATCCACTTGCGCTGGTTGGCGACCTGCAGGTCGCTCCAGGCGTTGTGCACCAGTTGCTGGGCCATAAACACTGGTACTTCCAGGGAGGTGGTCAGGTGGCGGACGCAGCTGTCGTACAGCAGGTCAGAGTCCACCAGGTACTGCGCTTCATGGCTCAGCAGATAGGCATAGGCCGCCCGTTGCATGCTGCTGCGGTAGTCGTGGGGCAGTTGTTCGTGATTCATCGCGCACACTCCATTTCCAGTTGATCGAGCAGATCGGGGTGATCGTTGGCGGTCCGCATTGCGGCCCGGCGTAGAGCAATGTCAGCGATGGGCAGGTGCACGGCGGGATTGGCCATGCCGCTGGGGCTCATTTCGTGTGTCATTGTGAATTCCGCCCGCACAGACCAGCCGCAGGCCTCGTTCACGCACTGCAGATATGCAATGCGCAGGAAAATGTGTGTCCCCTCGCTGGTGCGAATGCGCATACGGCCCAGGCAGTGAGGGCAGACCAGTTTGTAGGTGCTCATCACACATCCTCCGTTGGCTGAGACTTCCGGTGGAGGGTAATGACAGCCCCTACCTCGGCATGGCAGGCGGCAACGTGATCTCGGTGAGCTGCGATGATCTCGGCGATCTCTCCCTCGTCAATCTCTCCGTCCTCAAGTGCTCGGGTGATCAGCTGATTAAGCTGCCCGTCTTTCACATCAGCCCGCAGAGCCAAAGTGTATAGATCGAGATTGTCGAGGATCTCGGCGCTGGGCATTGGAACAAAAACGCCTCCATACATGCCGCAGATGTAGTCGGGGAGAAACGTTGTTTCTAGAACCTGTTCCAGCATGCAGAGTTGATGGTCCTCGAGCGGGCGATGCCCCGCGCTCCCATAGGCTTGGTTGTCGAATTTTTTGATATCCAAACCGAGAAGGGCAGCACAGCCATCGCGGCCGCCAGGGTATGCATTGATCAAGGCGCTGATCACCTTGCGGCGGCTATCGAGAAGAACGCGCTTGTCCCTCTCGTTTTTTTCAAGATGCCTGCGCATTAGTGTTTCACCACGCCGTCTTTAATGCCGAGCAGCACGGCAGCCCGATGGGCTTCACCGCGGCGGCCTTTTTTCCTGCCGTTCAAAAGGTCGCTGACCAAATTTTTGTTCAAGCCGTGTTGGCGGCTGAATTCAGCAATGCTCTTGCCCTCGCGCTCAAGAAGCGCGCGGGCTTGCTCGGGGGTCTGTAGGGCATGCATAGTGTTCGTCCGTGTTTAATCGTGTTTGACGAAAAGGATTCTTGGGCAGATTTCTGTTCAAGTCAACTCATATTGATCAAAAAAATGCTCATTTCTTCAGGGGTAGGTGAACGCCTGCGGGATGAACGCGAGCGGCTGGGCATGAACCAGACCGATTTCGGATCCGCTGTGGGCGTCAGTCGGGGAACTCAAAAGGCGTATGAGCTTGAGTCCAGCTCGCCGGATCTTCGATATCTACTTGGCCTCCAAGCACTGGATGTAGATGTGCATTACATCCTGACTGGATATCGCGCCGGCGCTGATCTCGGTAACCTCAGCGAAGTTGAAAACGTCGTTCTGGGGCACATGCGAGAAATGTCCGACTCTGACAGGAGCACCCTTGCTCACCTGGCATTTGCGATGGCGAAAGTCTCAGGGCAAGGGTCCGAATAGTACGAACTCCAGGGAGGAGAAAATGCGTGCATGTTTAATGCTTTCTGCTGCGCTGGTCTTGGCCGGCTGCGGTGGGGAACACGTCGTTACTGTTGGTCAAGCTGAATATGGCGAAAAATGGCCATTTACGGTCGCAACGGTAGAGCTGGTTTGCCAGGATGGGCCTCCGTCAGCGCTCGCGAAAGTCGAGGGGCAGCTCTATGCATTGAACGGAAGTGCGCGCTCCCGAGCAGCGCAAAACGGTTGGCTGGATGGTCGTGATATCACCAAACCTGATCCTGCCATGCCCACTGTTAAAATGGATTACAGCGAAATTTCTACCCGTGCCTTAAAACTCTGCTCGTCGTATGCCGGATAGACCACATTGATGTCCCTCCATTAGTCCTAGGTTGCGTTTTCAGGACTACCCGTAAGGTTTCTAGACGCAAGCGCGTGGAAACCAACGGATCAATGGAGTAGCGGCATGTTTGATCAACGTAGCGACAAGGGAGAGCAGTCGGGGTCCACCGAGACCTGCCTCAGTGTGAAAGAGCAGATTCTGTTGGCACTGTTTAGGCAACTGTCGATCGCTAATCAAGAGCATGTGCTTCGGTGTGCTGAGGTGCTTACGCACATTCCTGATGAGTAGCCCTTGGCAAGTTGGAGCATTACAGGCGAACGGCAGGCATTACACTGCCTTCGCTTCTTGCATCTTCTTCCACTCCCGGTCCACGGCACGCTTTGCTGTGGTCTTGCTCGCATACAACCATTTCAGCCGCCGTGGCTTAGTCTGATCCCCTGCCGTGATGGTCATTTGTTTACCGGTCTTCTTGTCGCGGTAGTAAGCGATGATCCCCGTGTAATCCTGCCGATTCTCCTCGGCCAACCCTTCGACGGTGTCCTCGGGCAGCTTGCTCTCCAGCTCCAGGCTGACGGTGTACCCGCTATCGGCGCTGAGGCTGTGTTGTACGTTGCCGCCGTACCAGATAATTGCATCGATCTCGGGCTTCACGCCTTCCAAGGTATAGGTCAGTTCGGGGATCAGATCCGGGCGGCCCACGGCCAGGGTGTAGCTGAGCGTGGCGCTGCCGCGTTGCAGGCGGTTGAACTCGGCCCGGGCGGCGCGCAGGGCGGACTGGCGGTCGCTGTAGGTGTGACGCAGATCCTTGATGTTGTCGCCGCCGCCGGCGATGGCCTCCTGTTTTTTTGCGCTGTTCACGTCGTAGAAATAGGCCCGCACACCGTCGTAGCTGTCGCGGTCGGCCAGCAGGTAGCGATGCTGGTCGCCATCGGCCCGGACCAGGGTGATGTGTGGTAGATCCAGACCGCTGGCGGTCTTGCCACCACCAGCAGGGAGGCACATCAGGCAGCCGGCCTTGACGGTGATTACCGCGTCGAATTCCTCGCCGATCCGGCTGATCAGGTTTGCGTCTGACTCGTTGGCCTGGTCCAACTGCAGGATCGGCAAACCATCCAGGGCGCCGGCAATGGTCGCGGTAAGGCCGTTGCCGATAGCGATGTCGCCCAGGACGTCGCCCAGGGTCGAGTTGCTCCAGTTCCGTTCACGCTTGGTCTTCAAGCCCTTGCGCAGATCGGCAGAGCGCGCCCGGATGCTGAGCACATCCGGCGCGCCACTGTGCTCAGTCTCGTCGACGGTGTAGGTGCCCTTGTCTACCAGGCCCGTATCACTCCAACCGAGCCACAGTCGCAGCACAGCGCCCTTGGGTGGGATGGTCAGCAGCCCGTCATGGTCGCTCAAGGTGATGCTGAGTTGATCGGCCTCGATGCCGCGGTTGTCGGTCAGTTGCAGGCTGATCAGGCGCGGGCTGATGAGCTGGGCGATATCGTTTCCATCGACAGTGATGCGGAAGGCCGGCACCGGGTAGGAGGTCTCGCGGCAGTACTGGTCTACGGCGTCTTCGACAAATCCCGTCACCCGGGCGAGAGCAGCATCGATCACAGCAGCATCCTCAAGATATTGACGCCTGTGCTGGCGGCGGCGCCGAGCAGGTCGATCCGGTCGTCATCAATGCGTTTGAGGCTCAAGGTGAACTCCAGGCGCCGCGGTGTACCGTCCCTGAAGAAAATCGTCTTGGTTTCGCTCAGACTTTCGATCACCCACAGGCCGTAGATCCGGCCGCTGCCCTCGACCATCGGCCAGGCCTTTCCGGTGTTCGCCATGAGCCGCAAGGTGTCGAGGCTGAGAACCGAGCCGGCAAGTTCTGGCAGGATCACGCCAGGCAGGGTGATCGAGTCGTCACCACGGCCGACGAACTGGCGGGCCGGCGCGGCGCCGATCCGGGTATTGCTGACGTGCCGCCATTCGGTTTGCCGCTGTAGCTCCTGGTAGGCAGCGGTGGACAGGCTGAAGACGAACATTCCCAAGGCCATCATCATGGCGGTTACTCCAGGTCAGCGAGTTTGCTGCGCTTGCGAGCGCCTTTCTCGCTCTCAATGCGGGCCAGCTCGGCCCGGACGGCGCGGCCAATCGCGACGGCATCCATGCCTGGAGCGGTGTGGATGTTGATTTCGTAAACGTCGTGGCTGTCGTATGTGGCCATGGCGGTGGGGCTGATGGGCGCGCGGGTGTCCACCGACAGGTTGGGCAGCGCGGCGATGCCCAGGCCCATGCTGCCTGCGGAGGTCAGCTTGCGACTCAGATCGTTCACGGCGTTGAGCGGCCCCTGCTGGCCCGCCTCGAGACCCTGGGCCAGGCCGGCCATGGTG
Source organism: Pseudomonas sp. B6(2017) (assembly GCF_002112765.1). Lineage (NCBI taxonomy): Bacteria > Pseudomonadati > Pseudomonadota > Gammaproteobacteria > Pseudomonadales > Pseudomonadaceae > Pseudomonas > Pseudomonas sp. B6(2017). The sequence goes on from NZ_NEIQ01000014.1 coordinate 216,683, forward strand.
AAGCCTCCGAGCTCGGCGAACACCCGCGATGGGCTGTGGATATCGAGCTTTTCCTTGAACCAGCCGATTGTTGAGTCGCCGATTGCTGTAATGGTCTGCTTGACTGCGCCCAGGCCGCTCATCAGGCCATTGACCAGGCCGTTGATGATCATGCTGCCGAACTCGGTAAAGCGGGTCGGCAGATCCAGGCCCAGGTAGTTCAGAACCTCGGCGAAGGCCCGGTAGAGGATGCCTATCGGCGTAAAGTTGGTCAGCACCGTGATGATGCCGCCGATGCCCCCGGAGAAGCCGGCCTTAATCTCGTTCCAGAGCTCTGTTACATAGCCATTCACTATGCCCAGTCCACTCATCAGGCCATTGGCCAGGCCGTTGATGATCATGCTGCCGAACTCGGTAAACCGGGTCGGTAGATCCAGGCCCAGGTAGTTCAGAACCTCGGCGAAGGCCCGGTAGATGATGCCTATTGGCGTAAAGTTGGTCAGCACCGTGATGATGCCGCCGATGCCTCCGGAGAAACCGGCCTTAATCTCGTTCCACAGCCCTATGACATAGGCTTTCACTGCATCCCAATTCTTGTAAATCAGGTATGCCGCACCTGCGACGGCTACGACTATGGCTGCGATGGCCAGGGCGATAGGGTTGGCTGCGAGGCCCCAGAGGGCAATGCTGACGGTGCGAATGGCTGCGATCAGCGGTCCGCCCAGGGCCACGGCCAGTACGCGGATGCCTCGCCCGAGAAGGCTGAGTACGCCTCCACCCTTGATGCCGAATAGGGTCAGGGCATAGCGAACCATGGCGAACGGACCCAACATGCTGGCCAGGCCAATGCTGAGTCCGCCCATGACGGTCATCAGCAAAGCGATTCCGGCGACGGTCTTGGCGATTTGGCGAGTCAATTCGGGGTTGGCCTTCACCCAGGTACCCACACGGTTTGCAACATCTCCCAGCGATTGGATGAGCTCCTTCAGTTCTGGGGCCATCACCTTGCCTACGTCGGCCATGGCGTTGGTCCAGCTGCCCTCGGCAGCTTCCAGAACGTTCGCCAGCGTCGACAGTTGCTCGTTCACCCTGGTCCGCAAATCGGCCTGGGTCTGCATCTTGCCCTCGACTTCGCGATAGCCGGCAATACCCTTGGCCATCATGGTGTTGAGGGTTGTCAGAGTCTCACTGTCGTCGCCGAACATGCTCTTGATCAGATCGAGGCGGACCTCTGTGTTCAGCCCCTTGAGCTTCTCCAGCTGGGCATACATTTTCTCGATGCCCCCGAACTCTCCCCTGCCGTCTGTGAAGTCCAGCTTGAGTGAGATCCCGCGCTCGGCCTTCAGATCGTCCAGGGCCTTCTGGATTTTGGCGTTGGCCATCGCTCCTTGGAAAATTTTCCGGTAGGCGTTACCAGCAGACCCACCCTCCATACCAGCCTGGTCCATCATCACCAGTAGCGGGGTGAGGATCTGGCTGGCCTCCAGGCCCTGTTTTTTGATGATGTCCATCACCGGGGAGATCTTGCTGAAGCCCTGCAGCATGTTGCCGCTGTCGACACCCAGATAGTAGGTGCGCTGGATGGTGTCCATCAGCGCCATCATGTCGCCTTCGGTGGTCCGGGTGGCGTCCTGCATTTTTGCTGCGAACTCAGCCGCGGACGTGACGGGCATTTGCAGTTGAACGCCCAGGTACGCAGCCGCCTCGCCCGTACCGCCCAGGATGTTGGTTGCCGTGAGCCCCTGGCGCCGGAGCATCGTCATCATTTCTTGAAAATCGGCCGTTGTTCCGGGCAGTCGGTCGCCGAGCTGGGTTGCTAGAGTTGTCAGCTTCTCGAACTCGGGGGCGACGGAACCGTCGGGTGCCATCATCGACACTTTCAGTTGTGTAGCGGCATTTTCGGCGGGTGCGAAGGCGTCTACTGCTGCTTTCAGTGGCCGGCTCAGCGCATAGCCGCTACCGAGGCCAGCGGCACCGCTGGCGGCCATGCCACCTGCAACACCCTGAGCCTTCTCGTAGCTCTTCTTGGCGTTGGCAAGCTGTCGTTGCTGGCCAGCCAAGCGCCTAAGCTTGGCCTCCTGTTGACCTATGACTTGGTTGGTTTGGGTAATTTTACTGCGCAGGTCACGCTCGGCCTGCCCGAGGTTGCGCGTGCTGATGCCGGCGTCGTAGAGCTTCGTGCGTAAGCTCTGGAGCTGCTCGCCCTGTTGCTGGTGCTGTTGCTTGAGTCGCTGCGCCTCTCGAATCGCTGAGCGCATGTCGCGGGTCATGGCCTTTGTAGGCGCACCAGTGGCTGCGAATTGCTGGCTGAGCGCTCGCACGCGATCACGGGCGGCGCCCAAGGCCTGCTCTGTCTGCTCGGCAGCGGCGCGCTGGGTGCGCCAGGCGCTGATGTCTTTCTGCTGCGCGTTGAGCTGCTTGAGGTTGTCCCGAGCATCCTTCAATGCCCGGGCTGCGCCGATGCTGCTCTTATCGATCGAGCGCAGGGGGCCTGTGGCGCGGTCAATGGCGTTGAGCAACACCTGCAGCTTGAGGTCATTCGCCATCGTTGGAGCTCCGTACCCTGGCGCGCTCGCGCCAGTCCATCAGTTCGGGCAGGTCCAGCTGGTCCATGTCAGCCGGTGCCCAGTGAAAAACCACGGCCAGGTCGGCCATGGCGTCCTCTACGCGATGAGGGATACTTCCGTCTTCACCGACTTGCGCAACAAAAAACCGGCGATCTTGCTGCCGCATTCCAGCAGGTCGGCGGGGTCCATCGCTGCGGCCTCGGGGGAGGTGATGCTCGGGGTGCTGATTCGCGGCAGGATCTTGATCAGCGAGGCGACGTCCATGTTCAGCAACTCGACTAGGTTCACGCCGCGCAGCTCGCCCGCCTGGGGCTTGCGCAAGATGATGGTGTCGACGGTGCTCTTGCCGCGGCTGATTGGCGTGTCGAGGACCACGGTGTTGTTCTCGGCTTCGGGCATGGCTTGGTTGGTGTCTTCGGTGCTCATGAGGTGGTGTTCCTGGTGCATGGTTAATCGCCCGGCTGATGGGCGAAGGGGTCAGATGCCGAGGGCGGTGCGCTGCTTGTCGAGCATGTCCTTGCCTGCGACCTTCTCGATGAAGTTGAGCAGGTCGATCTCGATGATCTCCTCGTTGTCCACGGTCAGCTTGTAGTAGCTGCAGGTGGTCTTGATGCTGTGCTCGGTGTCTTCGCCGGATTTGGCATCGCCCATCTCGATCGACTCATGCCGGCCGCGGACAACGATCTCGACCGAGCTGACGTCGCCAGTGTCGTCCTGCTGAAAGGCGCCGGCGAAGCGCAGCATGATGCCTGCCGCGTTGACCGAGCCGAACTGGCGCAGGCCGATCAGATCCAGGCCGCCGGTCTTCCACTCGAATTGGATACCGTCGTCGGAGAAGCCCAGGTCGGCCTTGACCGGGCCGTTCATGCCACCGCCCCGGTAGGCTTCCATCTTGCGGCCCAGGGGTGGCAGGGTGACCGAGTGGGCTACGCCCAGGTAGCTGTTGCCGTCGTTGAACAGGTTGAGGTTTTTCAGTTTGCGAGGCAGGGCCATGGCGGCGTTCTCCGGTGTCCTGGTGCGAGGTGGCTCCCTTCGTGCGGGAGACCCTGGTTAGCTGTTGATCTTGCTGGCGAAGTCCATCAGGTAGCGGTCAGTGATCCGCTGGCGCAGGGTCAGGTCTTCCAGCGGTGGCACCGGCGTGTAGTCGTAGTCGAGGAACAGCTTGCCGGCCTTGAGGGTGTCCTTGTCGTTCGCGTCGTCCGGGTACCAGCAGCTACCGCCAATCAGATAGCCCTGGGCGACCATTTCCCGGAACTTCGCGTTGACGCCTTCGATGATGTCGCGCACCAGGGACGGGTGGAGCGGTCTGTCGACGGCCCACATATGCGCGGCGGCCATGGTGTCGGCCAGGATCTGCGCGGTACGGGTGTAGTTCTCGAACGCGAACAGCGGATCGTCGGTGCAAGTGCGACTGCCCCAGAAGCGGAAACCGCCCTCGTTGATCAGCGTGGTGATCTCGTTGCTGTTGAGGTAGTTGGCATCGGTAGCGGGGTTCTGCAGGTCCCAGAACACGTCGGCGCTGATGCCCGTCACGCCGCTGACCGGCACGTTGGACAGGGTCTTGTGCCACCCGGTCTCCTGGTCGATCTTCGCGCGTAGGCCCAGGGCACGGGCCACGGCCGAGGCGGTGACGGTCTTGCTCGTCACGGTGTCGAAGTTCAGGAACTCCGGCCAGATCACCATCATTTCCCGACCGCCGAAGTTCTCGCGGTAGGCGACCACTTCTTCCTTGGTCTTGCAGTTCCAGGCGCTGACGTAGGCGAAGCCGCGCAGGTCCTTGGCGATGGCGCCCAGGGCGGTGGCCACTGGCAGGCTGTCGAGGCCTGGCACGCCCAGGATGCGCGGCACCATGCCGACCCTGGCCTTGGCTGCGAGCAGGGCTTTCATGCCGGTGTACTTGCCCTCGGCCGTGGTGGTGCCGATCAGCGCGCTGGTGGTTGCGGCTTCATCTGCGCCTTCCTTGACCCGTACCACGATGGTGTAGGGCTTGGTCTGGTCGGCGATGGCCTGGAGCGAGGCGCGGAGTGTGCCCTTGGTACCGGCCTTGCCCACGGCTGCCTGCACATTGGTCAACAGGACCGGGGTATCGAGCGGGAAGGTATTGGCATCGGCGTCGTCGGCAGTGCAGACCAGGCCGATAACAGCGGTGGGGATTGTACGAATGGGGCGGGTGCCGTCGTTGAGTTCGAGGACCCGCACGCCGTGGAGATAATCGGCCATGGGTTTTGCCTGCGCAGTGTGGAAGTGACAGTGCACAGGCTGCCGCGCGCGCGCCGGATCAGCGAGCGCGCGGGCTTGTAGGGGAGGGGGTTACAGGTGCTCGTGTAGCCAGGCGGGCGCCGGTGGACGGTGTTCGCTGAGCGGGAATTCGCCGGATTCGGGCCAGCCGCGTAGAGCCCGGCGGTAGGCTTGGAGCTGGCTGTACTGCTCGGCTGTGAGGGTTGTGGCCGCGCCGTCCTCCAGCTCGTCGCGATGCCGAGTTACAACGCCATCGGTTTCAGTCAACTGCTGATCTCGCCATGCCCGTTCAACGCCCGCCAGGTCCTCAGCGCTCGGTAGCGGTGGGTCGGTAAGCACTGGGAAGCCGTCTTTGCCCCAGTCAATGACCTTGCCGGCGGCCTGACCTGCCATTAGCTGAGCGTGCCTGTCAGCGGTTATTTCGACGACATCTTTCGGCATAGAGATGTGAACAGTGGGGTCGTAGAAGCTGCGAGTGGATTTTGAACTGAACATAGACCCTCCTCAATTTCCTAGGGCGATGAAGAAACCACCGAGGTCGGCAGTTGGCACCGCTGTAGTACTCAACATCGCCGTGGCTTTAAGGCCGTTTGTGCCCTTGTTCACTAGGGAAAACACTGTCGCGCCCCCGTTGCCGAGTATTGCCGCGCTGAGGCACGCATTCGGGAACGCAATGTAAAAAACAGCATTCCAGTTACCCGGCGCCCCTCCTGCTGACACAGCACTTCCCCATTGCATGATCAGGCCCCCCGGCAACCTCTGATAACCCGCCGGTGCTAGGACTCCGGCAAATGCAGCCGAGGAACCGAGTTGAACCCCACCCCATCCATACCATTGACCGGCCCCAACACAAGAGATCGTTACCGTGTCACCTGACCCCAGTACGAAGGTTCGCGGTGCTGAGTTGCCTACCCCGTAAAGCGCCTGTCCGGCCGCAGCCTGCACAGTCACTACACCATTGCCGGCGTTGTTGATTTGATATGTCGCGCCGATGTTTTGAGCGGTTACGGCTGGAAGCGTGAGGGTTACCGTGCCGCTCGCATTGATAAGTACACCGGCCTGGGCAAGCGTCAGCGTCTGGCTTGAAGACGCGCCGTATTGCCCGGAAAAATTCCCGACCGCTCGCTGCACAAACTCTGTCGTGGCCAGGGTCTTACTGACGTCAAACTGTGCTGCCGTTGGAGCAGTCGGCGCCCCGGTAAACGCCGGCGAGTTAATCGGCGCCAGGCCCTGGGTCACATTCTTGAACGCCAGCGGCGTGGTGCCGAGGATAATCGGTCCATCCGTCGACAGCAGCCACAGGGTGTCAGCGCTGGCGGTGCCTTGCTCGACAGCGACCAGCAGACCCGGAGTAACCTTTGCGCTACTGTCTGCATCGGCGGCCCGCCTCCAGATCTCGGCCGTGAGGTAGATCCCGTTGTCCTTCCCCTGGGCCTGATCCTTCACCAGCACCCGCGAGCCCAGCGGCACCGGTATACCGTCAATGGTCGGGGTGCCGGCGAGCTGAATCGGCCCCGTGGTCGCCACTAACACCGACGCCTTGGCGTCCTGCCGGTTGACCGCATCGGCAATCGAGTCATCGACATATTGCCGAGTGGCCAGCACCACGGCCGGATCGATTTTCAGCACCACGCTGGCAGCGCTGGAGACGATGAAGTTCATCCGCACGACTTGCGTCCGGCCGGAGCCCTGGGACATCAGCGGCTTGTAACTGGGGGCGCAGTTCGCCACCGCGACCAAGGCGCCATCGGCGTCATACAAGCCAATCTCCCGAATCCACCAGCCACCCTCGTCGGCCGGGATGATCTGCTCGGCCACGATGATGTTCGGGTTAGCCGGATCCACCGACAGCTTGTTCAGCGGTCGGCGCCGACGCTCGTTGATCAGCCGGGTTTGCGCACGGTCGGGGATTGGGTCGGTGCCGTTGGCATCGCCCACCCCCATCTCGGTTAGCTTCCAGGGTATGCCCAGGGCATCGGCGTTGGCCTGCTTGGCCTCACCCGCCGTTGTGAGTATCGCGAAGAACTGACTATTCGGGTCGATCATGGGTAGGTGTCCAGGTAGTCGATGGAATGTTCACGCCCAGGGGCGCCGATGTAGCAAGTCAGGGCAATGGCCCCCGAGGCAGGCGGGTACACGTCGACGCTGTCGGTTGAGGACTCGCGGCCGGTGTTGCCGAGGACGCCAGTCGTGACGATGTCGCGCAGCACAGGCGGATACACGTCGATTTCGTCCCCGTCCGCAACGCCGGCAAAGATGTTGAACCCCCCGGTGGTCTCCAGGCTGATGGCCATTCCGGTCAGGTGCCGGGTGACGGGCCGGGCGTCATCCACAAGCCAGGTGAGCTCCTGGTACATCTCCTCGGTGATGCCGGTTTCGAGTACGCCGATCTTGATAGCGAAGGTGCCCGGAACGCCTTCTGGCACCGTTTGCCACCACTCCAGCACCTCGATCAGGTAGCCCAGGGGCTCCACCACACGGCGCAGGGCGCCGATGGTGCCCTTGCGCGAATGGATGTAGTGCGACGAGCGAATCGCCGAGCGCTTGGCCGCCTCGGGCCATTTGCTGTCCCAACGGTCGACAGAGAACGCCCAGGCCAGGTACGGCAGCAGCTCTACCGGGCAGGTGTCGGGGTTCCACAGCTGGCGCAGCGGAATCGGTACCCGCTGGATCTGTGCCAGGGCCAGGGCGGCCTGGCGCTCGAGCGCGGTCGCATTACTCGGCAGCAGGTGCCGGCCGACCATCACTCGGCACCCCGGGACAGTTCGATGGCGGTGCAGTACGGCGCCTGCGAGCGGGTGGCGACGATATCGACCCAGTTATCGAGCAGCACCTTGCGCATGCCTTCGACGTGCAACGCGGCATGCACGGCCGATTCGGTGACCTCCATTCCTAGCCGCCGGCGCTGGTACACGTAGGCCTGCAGGCTTTTTTCCGCCGCGGCGAGGATCGGTTCCGCCTCAGGGCCGTTCGACAGCGGGTAGAGCTTGGCCTTGACCTTGTAGCGCAAGATGGTGGCGCCTTGGACGATCAGGCGGTCGGCTACCGGGCGGCGGTCGTCGTCGCTGAGGTAGCTGTTGACCACGGCGAGCAGGTCCGCCGGCGCAGTGCCATCGCCCAGCAGGCTCTGCACCGTCACCACCGCCACGGCAGGCGATGGGCTTTCAGCGGTGGCGTCGGCGACACGGCCGTCGGCGGCCCGAGCGTGGAAGATGTAGCTGTTACGGGGCCCCGCCGTGCTCAGGCCTTCCCAGGCCATCTGGGCGCGTTCGCGCAGGCTGTCGTCGCTTTCCATGATCCGCGGTTGGGGCGGTATCGCATTCGGCTTGGCCTCCTGCACCACCAGGCGCTTGACGTTGTAGTTTGCTGCCAGTTGTTCCAGGTCGGTGCCCTTGGCGGTGGCCAGTAGATTTGCGAGCGCGGCCTCGTTCACCCGCTGTCGCCAGACCATTTCCCGGTAGGCGTTCTCCTGGAGCAACTTGGCCAGGGGCTCCGAATCCATATCGAGGCGGGCGGCGATCTCGGGGCGCTCCTCGGCAGGCCACAGGTTGATGGCGTAGGCCTTGCGCTCGGCGAGGATCAACTCGTAATCGATCTGCTCGATGATCTCCGGCGGTGGGAGCTGGCTCAGGTCGATAGGGACGAAGGTGTTCATGCACTGGCCCCCAGCTGCAGGGTGACACTGAGGTTCAGCGGTTCGTTGCTATCGACCCGCCGGCATTCGATATCCAGCACGGCCTGCCCCTGGAGGGCGGCGCCCAGGAACTGAACCCGGCTCAGGCTAATTCGCTGTTCCCAGCGCATCAGCGCCATCACGGTGGCCGCGTACACGCGCAGGCGGGTCTGGTCGTTGAACGGGTGGTCGACCAGCTCGGGCAGGAGGCTGCCGTACTCGCGGCGCATGACCCGGGTACCGATGCGAGTGCTGAGAATGTCGCTGCACGATTGCTCGATGTGTTCCGAGGTGCTGATCGCGGCGCCGGTTTCTCGGTTCATTCCGGGGTTCCTGTCTTCGCGCCACCGGGCATTACCCCGCCATGCAGGTGCTTGACCAGGCTGATGCCGGAGGCGATCACGTCTTGCGACACGGTGACTTTGCCGGTGACGGTCTGGTTGCCGGTTTGGGTGTAGTCGCCCTGGTGAGTGATCGGGCCAACGATGGTGATGCCGCCGGTGCTGACCAGGTTGGTAGTGCCACCGGCGACCAGGGTGGCGTTGAGGTGGTGGGCCACGCTGTCATACTCGATCACCGTGCCGTCACTGTACGTGCGGCGGTGCAAGCCGGCGCGGTTGCCATTGGCCGGGGCGCTGTCGCTGAACAGGCCGGTCAGGACCACGGCGTTGCCGAGCTGGCCCGAGGGGCTGATCAGCAGGACCTGCTCGCCGGCGGTGGGCGGGTCCCACTCCCGGTCAGCGCCGGCGCGCACGGCCAACCAGGGCAACCAGGTGGTGGTCAGTTCACCGGTTTTCACCCGCACGCGCGGCGGTGTCATCTGCACGGCGGCGACGACGCCGAAGCGGATGAGGTTTTCAATCAGGCGGGCGAGGGTGGCTAGATCGTTCATGGCGCTGATGGTGGCGCCGCGCGTGTGCGGGTGCAGCTTTGGTTCCTTGTAAGAAGAACCTATACAATCGCGGTGTTCATAGGGTAGGGCTCTGTAAGGCAAGTAAGGAAAGATTATGCTGATGGAAATATTTGAAAAAGTGTCCTCTGAAGCCTTGGTAGGTTTTGCTGGTGTGTTGTTCGGTTCGCTGTTAACCACTCTTGGGGTATGGCTAACTAACAGATCGAACGCTAAGCAATCGTTTCAGCGCATGCAACATGAAGAAAGAGTTGCAAGTGATAAGGTCCGTAAAGAAAGACTTGAAGAGCTATATGTCTTGGTCTGTCATTGGAGTACTCTGTTTTTTAGTCATTATGCGAATCTTAGACTAGTTATGAAGGGTACTATAGATTACAACAATTACTTGGATATTATTAATAAAGACTCTAAGGGTGGGTATGAGTTTGGCAGAATTGAAATGATAATAAGGGTTTATGGGGATGATAAAATATTGTCGTATTACAAAGCTGTGGAAGTGGCTAGGAAAGAAGTCAACTTAGTAAACTCTGAGCATAAGAAGGCTTATATGCGCGGCGATTCAGGTCAGCCATTTTTAGAGCATGCGGATCATGCTCAGTTTGCTCTTGGGGATAAGCTTGATGAACTGAAACTTTCAATAGCTGAAGCGGCTCGTACTTAGAGGTTCTGAGTTAGCGCGTTGAAGATTTTTGGCTAGAGGCCGTCAGCTATATTTATGATTTATAGGGCTTTATATAATTTAACATTTTATATTTTTGTTGTTTTTGTGATTTTATTACGGTCAAATTACAGTTTGAATAGTATGGTGACGGCGATTACTAGAATTGTTGCGACGGACATCAATGATATTTTCATAATTAAATCTGCTTTTCTTTCAATTTTTTTTATGCTGGCGTTAAGTTTTTTAAAGTTCTCAGTATTGTCTGTGAGACTATGGTCGGATGAGGGTTTTTCGTAATCGATGGAGCTTTTATCTGCATAGTTTGCTATGATGCTGCCCCCTGCACCTGCGCAGGCAAATACTAATATTTGCATGTAAAGATCTAGCTGAATTTTTAATTCTTCTGTTCTTGTTGTGTCTGTGTCAGGAAAAAGGAAGTAGTATTTCGTATAGATCACTTGAAATAAAACTCCGTAGCCTATAAGTATCAATCCCTTTAGAAAGCGTACAGTCTTTAGGTCTAGAAGTAGCATTAATAGGGTGAATCCAGCTATTGCTCCTGTGTATATGCCCATCTCCGGGGACGTTTTTTCCATGATCCATGGAGCCGCGATGATTGTGGTGAGTGCTAAACATACAATCGTCGCTAGACATGTTTTTGCAATTATTTGCTGGGTCTTCATTTCTAGTGTTTGTCTTTAAGATTTGGTCGAAAGATGCATCAACAGTTGATCGCGTACAATGGCAAGATCATTTTCTGTTAAACCGAGTATTTCTCGCTGCTCATAGCGTACATCAGCAGCCCCCCGCTCCGCCCTATCCTTAAGCCCGTATTGATGCACGCGCGCAATACGGGCGACCCGCCCTGTAAACCCCACACTGATCGCTCTGCCGTCGCCCTGGACCTTCAAGAAACTAGCGGTGCGCAGCCTTTGAAACATCTTCACCTTGCGCTTGATCCGGCCTTGCTTACCCCGCAGGTTCCGCTGTTTACGCGGGGCGTACTTGCTGCCGTCGGGGTTGCGCTGAGCAATGATCCGTTGTTGCTGACTGCGCCGCAGGGCCTGGCCGATGCTGCGGGCAAGCTTGTTTCGAGCGCTGGGCTGCAGGCGCCCCAGCAGGCCGGCGGCCCAGTCTTCCAGGGCTTCGAGCTCAGCCATTGGGGACGATCCACTCGCCAGGGCCATCCGCGAGGTCGAGGTTGCGCTGTGGCTCGCCCGGGTGGCTGATCGTGACGTTGCCCGCGTCATCAGTGCGCACGACGACGCGCTCGGTCAGTGGCAGGCTGAGGCTCATGTCGACCTTGCTCTTATCGAGCAGATCCGCCTCGAACTTGATGCCCTCGGCGGACTTGTCGAGGTTTTCCAGCAGCTCGGACTGGTTCACGCGCAGCCAGGCCAGCAGCGGCACCATCACGCTGTCGGGGTGGCCGGCGAAGTCGGTCAGGATCACCTGCAGGTCATAGCTGTACTCGAACGAGAGGCTGGCGGCCGCGGTGCAGCGGACCTTGCCGTTGTCGATGAAGATCAGCAGCCGGTCAGGGTTG